>CAYIGE010000006.1:9948-19457 GCA_964362835.1 Candidatus Woesearchaeota archaeon | reverse complement strand
GGTCTTGAACTATTCATCACTAAAAGGAATTGAATATTTTTTTGCTCAAGGCAATTCTTAGCTCTGCAATTCATTTTCTTAACCCCCTTATTATGACTCCTTAATTTATTTTCCCTTCAGGATACTCCTTTTCATGTTCTGAATTAACCATTTGTGGATGAGTTTTCCAAAATCTTGATTTGCTGACATATTGTGCTTGTCTTCCAATATCCCAACTATCCATACGAGACAGATTAGACAGTCTATCTGCAAATTTTATTATAATAGCATCTTTACTCTTTAATCTTGGAAAATAATACCCAAATTCATCTTTCTTTCCTTCATGAGTTAATTCCAGAACTAAATCCGCCACTCTTTGCCCAAACTCTTTTTTAAGCTCTTCATAAGTAGTGGCGGTATCTTCCAATGTGTCGTGTAGATAGGCAGCGCAGATTATATCTATATCTTCTGTAATTGTGTGGAGGTTATTCACTACCTTACTAACATCCGCATCAAAATAAGAGTTGCCATTATCATCTTTCTGATTCTTATGTTTTTCTTTTGCAAAATCCTCTGCATCTAAAACATTGTTTGAATTGTATTTTGCCATTATTACACCTGTTTATTAAATCCCTTTTTATACACTTTTCACCTTCCTTCCTCCACAACATCTGACTGCCAGACTTCTCTAGTTTGAATATCCATTGCAGATAACTTTCCTTTCCACCCAGCCCCTGTGTCCATCATGGTCAAATTATTAAGTGTAACTGGCTTGGTAATATCTTCAATCTCAATATATTTTCCCATAAACTGCGTAGTGGTATGCCCAATAAACACATGTTTATATCCTTCTATTTGATGTCTTTTGGCATAATTTATGAGGCTTCTGTCCCACACTAAGTCATCAATCGGTTGTGATTCTATTGGCTCTTCTGGATTAAACCCGCCATGCACAAATAGCATTTTGTCTTGAATGTAAAAAGCATGGGCAGTTTCAAACATCCCAGCATGCTCTTTCGGAACTTTCTTGTAATCATTTCCATAACTCAATATTGTATTTTTTCCGCCCTGATGATACCAGATGGGGAGTTCAAATCCTCTTTTTACCCAGTCCATAAACCAGACATCATGGTTACCCCAAATATAAACTAAGTTCTTGATTTTCAAGAGTTCATCTACACATTGCTTGGTTTGATAACCGCCATCCACAACATCTCCTAAAACTATTAATTTATCCTCTTGGTAATCAAATTTACATCTCTGCAAAACTTGCTTCAATGCCTTGAATTGACCGTGAACATCTCCTATTACAATATTCCTTATCATTGAGATATTATTTCAGCAAAACCCACCCTTTGTAATACTCTGGTTATTCTAACCCTAACCCTGTCACCTTGCTTGGCATCTGGCACAAACAATACAAAACCATCTTTCTTTGCCAAGCCATCTCCTTTCTCACCAACAGATTCTATCTCTACTTCTATTTCATCTCCCACCTGAACAGGCGGGGCTTTTAATTTTTTCTCTATCATTTTTTTACCTCCCTATCTTAAATTTTCTATATAATGCAATACCTTCATTAACTGCCTTCTGTTAAACGATTCAATCTCTTCTTTGATTTTGTCTTTCATTTGTTGTTTGTTCATTTTTCCCTCTGCAATCTTTCTATTTCTTCCAATATACTTTTAATTGAAATAGGTTCAAAATTCCATACATCTACTCCCACATTGACCATTATTTTATTGCCGTTCTTTTTAGATTTCCATTTGCCATGCACATGCCCACATAGGCAAAAATCTTTTATTTGATTCTCCGGCGGTACATGAGTTAAATAAAATTCCTTTCCGCCATGTTTTATTGTAAGGTTTCTTATAATTGAAAATGAAGTTTCATCGTGATTGCCTGCCAATAGTACAATCGTGCCATTTAATCTATTTTTGTATTGTTGAAATCCACCTCTGAAACTAAAGTCACCCAAATGAAAAACCGTATCTGTAGGCTTGACCTTTTCATTCCACTTTTTAATCATCACTTCATTCATCTGTTCTACACTTTTAAATGGGCGTTTGCAGTACTCAATTATATTAGTATGCCCGAAGTGTGAATCTGAAGTGAACCAATATGTCATCTTATTTTTATACAGTTCATTTATAGCGATTCTTATTATATCTGCTCTGGTAAATTTTATCTCCATTATAGATTCATAATACCTTATTAACTTTTTAAATTTTTCAATTTCATACGTCCTTAATAAAATTTGATATGGTTTTGTTTAGTTTTTACCATTTTAAAATCTTAATCCACCGCAAGTGCATCTTTCTTCATTTGGGTTTTCTTTAAGAAATTTGTGAGAGCATTTTTCACAATCATTTAGTTCTTTATTTACTGCCTTTATAACAAAATAATTTATACTTGGATATCTACCTTTTTTTACCAATTCTTTTATTTTAAGATATTGTTCTGGGAATACCCCCACATTCATTCTACTTGGTATCCTGTTCTCTTTTGGTTTAATTGTTAAGTATTTATTAATTCTTTCCATTTAAACCACCTTATTCAGTTCTACTTTTTTATCTCTCCAAAACGGGCTATCTTCGATTGCCTTAACAAATTCAGCTTTAACATACTTCCCAAATGTCTGTGTTTTATAATTAAAGGCAGTCATACCTTCTGCAATAGCCCCGAACTTTGATTTTTTGGGCATCAACTTTTCTAACATCTTTTTAGTAATTTTACCGTTATAGAGCAATGGCACGGTTGCCAAATCTGCTTTTTCACAAATGCTATATAAATCTTCCCAAGCAATATATTTCTCTTTAGCAGCATCATATCCAGCAAATGCCAGCCACCAGTCCGGTAACTTATCATATTTTATAGTATGCACGCAATACATTAGTTCTCCATAAAGAATCATATTGTTGGGTATCCTCTTTAGCTTATTTTCATTCTCCCAGTACCACCTGTCTTGAAAAAAGGAGAACTGAAGATGTGAATGGTCAATAGCACTTAGCTTGCGGTATAACTCAATTTTATTATTTATCTTGTTGATAGAAGTATTTGCGCCGTCTATCTTCTCAGTCACGGTGCACTCACTATCAAACAGCAATTTTTCCTTGCTTTTTGCCAGAAAGTATTTGCCTTTGATTGGATAATTTGGCATTTCAATCCTGTAAATCTTATCAAATTTTCTATACATCTTTATCTACCTTTTATCAAACTATCTTTCTATTTTTAATCATCCATGCAAAATATGATAAACATAAATATCATAAAAAATCCCATGCACCCTATGAACACAAGCATTGCATAAAATAGTCTAATATCATTCATTTTCTCTCCTGCGGTTGCCCACAAAACAAGCAATGGTCATGTGCTAAATCTTCATTGTGGTTGTATATACAGCACCCTATTGGCGATTTTTCACATTCCCAAAATGTACAAATTGGATACCACAAATAGACCAAACTAGGACTTACATTTTTTACATTGTAAGGGACATAAGGCTTTATGAGTAATCCAATTAGGTTATTAATCTCTTGTTTTTGATTTTGTAGTTCTTTTATTTTTTCTTTTATTTCATTCATTTTCTCTTCCCCAGTTTGTCTCCAAACTCTTTCAGTGATTTCTTCTCAGAATCTTCCCTTCTAATCCAAGCTTCAAACTTATCCTCATCAAGGAATTGAGCAACTGCTCTTGCGCAATCTTTCTGTAAATTTTAGTGGTTTATTTTTTATTATTGAAACTTGATTTTGTTTGATTATCATCTAAAAATTTGTTATATTCCATATTAAATCTCCTCCGTCTGTTCTGCTTCTTTTTCTTTTTGCTCTTTTTTTATATCAGCAATTGTTCTTTTTATTATTGATATTTTTTATTCACCTTAATTTATCAAACAATTCATTCGCCTTTCTAGCATTATCATTAGTTTCTTTTACGATTTCCGGCGTGTGTATGCGATGCCATTTCATGTGGTTAATTAAACTCTTCTTGGATTTGCCACCATCAAGGCTCTGTTTCATCACAAACACATCCATTTTACAATATCTGCATTTTCCCAAATCACAAGAAGGACAAATTACCGTTCCCCCCATTGAAGCATTGATTACTGGCTCACCGCAAATAATGCAGGGTGCATTTTCATCATATTCTACTTCAAATGGTTGCTTCATTTCAGAATCTTTATAATAAGTTACTTTTCTCATTTTTACCTCTGGTTTGGAAACCTTTTTGTTAAACCAATTCGTCCTCTTACTAAACCGAAATCAATTTGTATTTCATTATTTTTTATTTTCATTTTTTCTTCCCCATCTTATTTCCAAAATCTCTTAAAGATTTCTTTTCTGAATCTTCTCTTTTAATCCAAGCATTAAATTTATCCACGTCCAAGAACTGCTGTACAGAGCGTTCTGCAATATTCCTTAATTCCAATGCATTGAGGCTGTCTAATTCCCAACTTTTGTTTCCATATTCTTTAACATACCATTTGGCTCTTGGGTCAGACATCTTGGCAGGGTTAGGTGGTGGATTATACTTCCTAATCTGCGGTCCGGTTAGTGCAATATGCTCTATTTTAAATGATGGGTTATCTTCATCATCACCAACAATATCCATCACTTCATCCCCAGCCGTGAGGAACTCGCATACCCTTACATGAATATCCCTCACCATATCTAAACCACTGGAATCGTGGTCGCCAAAATATAATAGTCTGCATTTCTTACCTTCCCTAACTTTGTCTGCCATTCGCTTTGCCAGTTCATACATGGCAGAAGCAGATGAATATCCTTTGTTAAAACCGAAGGTAATATGATAAGCATCTGCAATGGGTTGCAAGACGTTAATGCCTGCCTTTTTCTCACAATACATTTCTGCATAATATTCTTGGTCAGACCATCTGGGCAATCTGAAATTCCTTACTGCCAAATCTATTCTTTCTTGGATGTTCTTAAACTGCAAGGGTATGGTTGGTGTTCTGTCTTTATCTTCTATTGCATCCCAGTCAATCAAGCCAGCGTATCTGCAATCGGTTAAAAACTCACATACTTTCTTGTAAACCTCGTCTGCATTAGGTATCCATCCATTAGCTACCAACTGATAAAACAATTGCCTATTGGTGAGCTTGATATCCATGTCAATGTAGTCTTCCACTACTTTTTTGATATGGTCAAATAATTCTTCAGCCGTGGTTAACCAATAATCATAGACTCCTTTTTCCTTATCTACCCAGTATTTTACCTTAATCTTTCCTTTCGGAGTCCAGTCCCTAAATTGTTCTTTCATTTTTTTAATAATTTTGTTGATTTTTGGTTTGGTTTCTTGATATATCTTTCCCAAAAATCCTTTGCTAATTTTTTACCAATATCATTCAAGCAACCTTTATTCGTTAAATATTCCAAAACCAAATCTATTGTTTCGGGCTTTCCTCGTGACATCCATTGTTTTAATTCCTCTGCACTCGGTGGATTAAATAATCCCATTGTATCTGGAGCTTCTGTTGGGTTTTTGGCAATACTTTTTAATGTCCTACTTAATTCTTCCTTTACCCTTTTCGGTAAATTCTTTTCTTGTTCCTTAAATAAATCAGTTTTTATAATTTTATATTGTTTCTTTTTCATTTGATAATCACCTTTTCTCTTTTTATTATAAACTGCCCGCACTCTTTGCATTTCTTCTTTTCTTTAGTTTGTATAAGATAATGTTCTCCTTCTTTCATACAGCCATGCTTGATGTGATATCTAAATTGATTATCAGCAATAGAATATTTATCACCATCTTTATATTGCTTAATCCAACTATGAGTTGATGGGCATTTCGAAGGAAATAATACGACTTTATACATTTTATGTCTCTAACACCTTTCTTTCTTCGTGGATTGCCTCAATATTATTTCTCCATTCTATTGGAATTTCCGCATATATTTGTTCTTCCTTTATGCCCCGTGCTTCAAGAAGTGCAATTACTCCAAGACAATCTAATGCCGAATGTTGTTTATAATTCTCTCTTTGATTTCCCAGTCCTTTTAGTTCACAAGTTGCTCGCAACATTCTTATAAAATGCTCGTCCATCTCCAATGTAATTCTTATTTTTTTTGCCATTATCCACCTCATATCTTTTCACTAATTAAGGTTCTAATCTCTTCTTTTAATTCATCAGCATCAATTAAAATATCATCATTATGTAACACTCCGTTTGTGCACATATACCTTCTCGTCATTGGCTTAAGATTGTTAATGCCAGTCAGCAACTGACTTTTTATTGCTTTTAAGTTCTTGTGGCTTGCTACATAATCAGTCATTTCTTTATAATTCTTAACTTGGCTTTCCAGTTCCGAGTTCTTTTTAATATACTTTTTAACATCATTAATTAAATCATCAATCTCTTTTCTATATTCCGCTTCCCACAATATACTACTATTATTCTTGTCAGTTGAATATACTTTAATCTGCCCTTCCTTAATCATTCTCTGCTCAAATGTTCCGCAATACAATGCTCTTGGCTTGCTTGACAAGAACACTGAATTGTAATTAATATATGTTTGAAATCCTTTTTCAACACATTGCCTTTGCGCATTATCCTCCGCCAACGGAGAAAAAACAGTTACCTGCAATACAACACTTACTATTAATAAACACAATCCATCCCACCATATTCAAGCCACCTTTTTTCCTTCCAGAACATAAACCTCATATGGTCTTAGCCCGCTCATGAAGTTTTCCATATAAGAACTCAGCACAAATTCATCTGCAATCTTCTCTTTCTTTAGGTTGCCTTTCAGCTTGCCTATAACCTCTTTTTTATATGCCTCAAACTTTTCTTTCTTTATCTCAACCAAAAACTTAACTGTCTGTTCCATAAATCTCACCTTTATCTATTTCTAACTTTCTTCTTTAAATATCTTATGCAACAATGTCCAGTGGTATAACCCTGTATTATCACATCTTTATAAAGATTTAGTTACTCTAGGATATACCTCACTTTAAGTCTGTATTCATTCTATAATGGTAAAAATAAAACATTATTTAATTTGACCATTTCATAAAATTTCTCATAGAACTCATATCCATGCTCGTCTGTATTTTCTGTATTGTTCTGATGGCTGTACTCGTGCAATAGCAGATACACAATATATCCATAATCAAATTTCTGGATATTGGCATAGTTGATAGTTATTCTGTACTTGCCGTCTGTACTGGCTGACGCAACCATGTTCTTGGCAATGGCTAATTCTCTTTTAGTAACTCCCCTAATCCTGTTGTTTAAATGGATTATCTTGTTCCAGTTCTCAATCTCTGGCTCACTTAACTCAGTGGGTCTTACTTCTTGTTGAACTACATATCTGAATGATTGCACTAACTCTTGATAATTGCCTACATTAGTTAAGCCAAGTGCCTCATTTAAAATTCCTTTAATCACAGGAATGGGCTTTAGAATTGTATATCCTTGCTCAATAAGCAAATCATCTTCATACTGATTTTTTCCGTCTGAGAAGTAAATTACTTTGCTGTTGCCCACTTCTTTAATACTCACAAAATTATTGTTGGCAGTCGGTATTACTTTTTTGTCGTTGAAATTATCAATCCAAATCCGGTCTTCTCTCATCAAATTGATTATGGTTTTTCTGTCATCTGATGAGAGACTTTGTTTCTCATTTAGTCTGTTTCCAATCAACTGCTTGGTCTTTTCCAGCAGTACGCTATAAACTGGACATTCATCCATAATATCATTGCGGGCAAAATTTACTTTTAAGTTTTTGGATGAAATGATGATTGCCCCGCTTCCTATGTTATCATCCTTGACATAAATGCCCCTGTTATAGATTTTGATAGTATCTTCATTTGTTAGAATGATTTTTCCTTCTGGAATTTCTAATGTTGGGCTGTAAGACTCACATATCAATTGTTTGTTTACATATACATTTATTTCCACAAATTTAATCATGTCCTTAAATCTTTCAATTTTCTTGTCCATGAATTTGATTTTATTGTAAGTCACAACATTGATTTCCGTGCCTTTGATTTTGTTTTGTATATCCTTAACTACATATTTCATTCCTCTCTCTTTTATATTCACTTCCATCTTATAATTATTAGTACACCACTCAACTTTTCCGAATGAAAAAATTTGACCCCTACCAACACCAAACATTCCTAAATCATCTTCAGTTTTGGATGAATTTCCAAACTCCTCAAAATAAGTGAGGATTTCTTTTTTATCCATTCCCTTTCCGTTATCTATAACTTGGAATTTATTGGCATTTATTTTAAATTCCACTTTGGTCGCTCCAGCGTCAATTGCGTTTTGCACAATCTCCAGCCATGCCTTTTCTACAGTTCCAGCTTGTCTTGTAATTATATGGTAAAGTAATTTTTCAGACATCCTGAACTTTCTTGTTTCTTTTATCAACATTCTCACCCTGTATCAATTTTTGTATTTTGTCTAAACATCTTTTTTCCCAATCTGAACAATCTACATCTTTTTCATCTAAAAAAAGTGTAGAATATCCTAATTTGACAAATTTCTTATTTCTCTCTTCTACATAATTCGATTTTTTGTAAAACGAATAAAAAACTTCAATTATTAATTTATCTTCCGTTGTTGAAATAAAATCTGGATTACAAAAATTAATGATTATATTCCCATCACCCACATATCTAAATGGCAAATTATGTTTATCTATCAAAATCATAATCTTTTTCTCATAAGATGTGGGTCGTTTTAATAGCCCTTTTAAAATCGAAGCTATTTGTTTTTCCTTATACTCTGGGTTTTGCCATTGTTTAGTCATAATTTGACTAATTCTTCTTTTTAATTTACCAGATAACTTTTTGCCCTTTCTGCTCGGTGGTATTTTATTAAATCTCAAAAATTTATCCCTTACTTCTTGTCTTTGGTGTGCCTTTTTACAGGAATCGGATATTCTCTCCTTTAATCTTAATTCAGGATTATTATAGTTTTCAATTACCTTTTTTCTTATTCGTTCTCTGACATCAATTCTCTTAGATGGATTATTATCTCCAATTTTTGATTGTATTAAACTTCTTTTACTTTCCTCAGAGAAAACATGTTTTTTGTGTTTACCACTATGTTTACCAACACCACTTTTTCCATATTTTTTTACACGCTCATCTGTTTCTTTTGTGAGTCCCTTATTCCAAGCTGTTTTTCCCTTATTCCACGGGGTGTATTCTTTTTGAAATCCCATTTTATTTTGTTATGATGTTTAAGTATAAATATTTTATCCACTACATGTAGTGGTTGTCGTCTTCATACCACTATTAGTAGATTTTCATATTGTTTTTCCTCCCGTTATTATAACAATTAAAATAGAGATAATATTAAATATCAGATGTTCCAAAAACGTAGCTGAAAATCCTTTTAGATGGTTTTTGCCCATGTTGCTGGTTTTTAAAAATAATAGATAACTGATAAATCCATGTGCCCCCTGTAGGAATATATGGGAAATTCCACCGTGAAGATAGCCAAAAATTCCAGAGGATAATACTCCTACTATAATCTTCCCAATTACTCCA
>CAYIGE010000006.1:0-9848 GCA_964362835.1 Candidatus Woesearchaeota archaeon | reverse complement strand
CATAAGTTATTGCTACTGGAAGCCATCTAAACAAAAATTCCTCAATCCCAACAGAACTTATTATTTCCAGTGGAAATTTCCATTCAAATATATTTGTTTCTCCTGTCCCATTTCTTGGGCTTATTTTTAAGCCAAATATCCACGTCAATATTATCACTACTATATTCACAAAAAACGCCAGTTTTACTGTGCTCCATATTGCCTTAAAAAATTGCTTTTTGTCTTTTGGCTCATCCAAAATCCAGTCCTTTATCTTTTGAATCATTTTAGTCAATAAATCCATATTGCTGGTCTATTGGCGTATTTAAAAAACAACCTTGATGACGGCAATCATAATACCCGTCATCTGATTTATTATAACCTTTTTCACACTTATTCGACAGATTTAATTCTTCTTCATAGTGGTTCATCCAGCACCACCGATGTTTAAACTCATGTAAAATAGTATCTATGACACTATCACAATTTGTCCTGTTGATATTGATATATATTTTGTCTTCATCAGAATTATACTTCCCGCACGTTTCATTGGAAGAATACAACAAAATTCCAGTTAAGTTGATAGTATAACTTAAATTTAAATCACTCCATTTAGAATCATCCACCTCATAATAAATTTTAGTTATAGCTACTGATACATAGGCAATGCCAGCCACGATTAACAGCATTATAATTAAGTCTATTATCCAGCTTAACTTCTTGGGTTTGTTCATCTTTTAAAATATTAAGAATTAATATCTTTTATTTTATCTGTTGGCATTTTACCACCTCAATTTTTTCTCCATTGATAGTCATTAAAATAACCCTTTAATATTAATTAGCTTTGATTGGGTTTGGAGTTTCATTTTTATTATTTCTAATAGTTGGATATTTTACTTGTCTTACAAAAGCAGTTATTCCAGCTTCCCTCATAGCCTTAATTTCATCCATTATATGCTTGTGCCTTAGTTCTTCCATCTTAATGGTAGTATTACTTTTTAATTGAGCATTATATCTTTGAACTTCTGTATCACTCATTTTCAACCACCTCGATTTCTTTTAAAAATATATTTTCAAACCAAACAGCAAAATCCTCATAAGTTTCAAATTCGTTTAATTTCTCTTTCAGCTCATTCTTGCAGTTGATGATTGCCTCTCCATGCCCCCTGTAATAATCATGCAAGTTATTATTCCAAACCTGAAAATCTCTTTTTAATTCCTGTGCTGTTTTTGTTGTCAGTTCCATTTTTACCTCATCGTAAGCCATATCAAATTCTTTCTGTGCTTGGCTAAACTGCAATTTCTGTAATAGCCATACTCCCAGTATTTTTGGGTTGTTCTTGGATGGAGCACAACCCTTTTTAGAAACTCCTTGTCAATCAGCCTTTTTAATGCGCTTCTTATTGCGTTGATTTCCATCCCTAAATCATTAGCAATAGTTTCGGCATTTGATATTATCTTCTTGGGCTTATCAGTAAAATAATCAAGTACCTCACACTGATTATTTGGAAATTTCATAAAATCGCAGGGCGGATACCCACTGATTTGGGAGGAAGTCCATCCTCCTTTTTGTTGTAATACTTGTCTAAACATTCTTGACAAAGATACTTATTTTCTCCACATATTGGATGATAATATCCCCTACCATTAGGATTAAATTTAACCCTGTCTGTTTTTTTTCCACAACCTTTTTGTTCTTTCATAGTCTTTTGAAACCCCCAGCTTTAGCTGGATTTATTTTGGGAGTGTGTCATTTATGATTGGGGCAAAATTTTTTGTGCTATTTGTTCAGTTTCATCCATTGTTAAAACCCCTTTATTCCGTCTCCATTTCGCCAGTTCCATTGCAGTCATAACATTCATGCCTTCCTTTTCCAGCACATTCTTGGCATCCTTGTTCACATCCGCATTTACTACAATTACCGTCACCGCCACAATCTTCGCAGTCTATTTCTCCATCCCCATTACAAGATTTACAAGTTGGCATTTTTATTACTCTTCAAAATCGCAATTTAAGCAACCCATTTTTGTTTTTTTGCCTTCATCATAAATACCAATATAATCAAGGTCGTTACATTTCGGGCATTTGGGTATTTCTTCTTCTTTCATCTTTTCCTCACAAAGTAATGATACATAGCCTCGCCATCCCTATAATTTAAGGTTGTTTTGTATTCCCAATTTTTCTGTTTTGTAACAAATGAACTATCCTGCCCAGTCGCCAGTTGCGCCACTTCCAGAGTAGTTGCATTGCTTGAATTAGTATCTACAACTGCATACAAAACAGGCTTGCCAAACTGCTCACAAATTGAAACAAATGTTCGATAACCCTTGATTGTTACCAGTTGAATTTCTACAAATTCCAATAAAAATTTATGGATTGTTTTCATTATCACCACACTCTAAAACTGATTTGTCTCATTTGGATGAACTGTCGGGTCATGGTCATGGCAGAAATTAGTAACTAGCCACTTTCCCTCATCTTCTTCCGCTTCACAACCACAATTCCAAGACACAGATTTAGCCCAGTTCTGTTCTGGTAATACTTCTTTTGTTTCCATTTCAATATTCCTCCAGTTCTACTACTTCAACGCCGACATCTTCATCTATACTTATTTTGCCTTCTTCAAAAGTAAAGATAATATTTTTCTTATTTTGCTTTTGCGCCTGTCTTACCACATCAGCAATTCTGCAAGCTGGTAGTAGCATATCTGCCTTAAGAACACCCTTTTGCACTTCAATACATAAAACTTCCCATGTCGGCTCTACATCAATCATTCCTACAAATTTTTTCATTTTAACCCCAAACATTTTTTACAAGTTACTTTATACCACTTATAAGAAGTCTTTTTTTTCCACACAATAAACGCCAAGCACGGAATTATAAAAGTTGGCTCACATAGCTTGATAGAATGTCGATTCCTTTTGTGTATTTTCATTTTATTCACCATAAACTAATTTTCTTAATTCATCATCTTCATTTGCCCTGTACGGGTGCTTATCAAGATAGTCCTCATATTCTTTCTGGCTCATCACAACCAGATGATGTGGCACATCTGCCGGAAAACTTGTATCCAACCTCGATAAATGTTCTACAATCTTGGACTGGCTCTTTCTCAATTCATCAAGTATTGGTTTTATTTGCTCAGTTACATCATACTTCTTTTTGGCTTGAAACTTACCATTCCCCATTTCTTTGTAATCAGTCACTATATACCATCTGTTTGTCAAGTCCGACCTTAATATTAGCGGTTTCATAGTAGTGTATCCTTCTTTTTAAATAAGGGATGTTTTGGATTATGCGCTATCAGCATCTTATCGGTTATCTTCAAGTTGCTCATGTTAAGCGGAATTTCTAATTCCTTTTTCACATCCCATTCGGAGCAGTTTGCAGACAGAAACTCAAAATCCACCATGCAGACATTGGCAGCGTCCATTCCCGTTATGGTCATCTTGTCTTTATCCACTTTTATTTTTCCTTCATTAATGAACTCGTTGATTGACTTGAAGCAATCAACAAATACCTTCGGCTCTATCATGTGTATTCTCATTATGATTCCCTCGTTAGTATCTCCCGATACCCTTTTCTGAGTTACTTCAATATCTGCTTGTTCAACTTCTTTCTTATTTACTTCTGTCGTTTTTTTCATTTTATTCCTCCACCGATTCAATTAAATCCTTAAAATAATCTTCTGTGATATTCCTTTGTTGATTATCATATCTTCTTTTTTCAATTTGAGTTTTGGTTAGATTCATTTTGCATCTAAATTCCTAAATGATTTTACTATGGTTTCTAAAGTTAAAATGCAAATTTGTCGTTTTATTTCTTCTTCGTTTGACAAATCAAAATTCGTATATTTCATTCTTCCACCGCTTCAATTAAATTATTAGTTATTAATGATTGAACAATATGTTCTGCACCCATTTTTAGCATAAATTCAATCAACTCTGTAATATCTACTCCTCTGGTGAAACCTTTGCCTTTACAATTTTCACAATCTTCAGGATAACTATTTCCTTTATGTGAACATTTCTCCTTTTTATAATATTTATCTGTTGTCATGGTTTCACACATCTATAATATCTATACTTTCACATTGATTACATAATTCTTTACCTATGTCTATGTTTTTTATATTTAAACATAATCTACAAACTTTTCTTGATTGTTCTGTCATGGTTTCACCTTTTAGATTAATGTTCTTCATAACCTCTGTCAGTTATAATATCTTCTAATCTTCTTTCAAGACATTCATCACAATTACACATTGGGTCAAAATTATTGCACATTTAAATCACCTTGCCTTGCATAAGTTTCCTTTTGGTTATCAAAATAATCTTCATCTGAACTTTCTTCCATTTCAAAAAAATTGTTTTCTGTTGTCATGATTTCACCGATTGTGATTTTTAATATCTTCTTTTAGCTTTGAATTAATTAACATATCAAACAAATTTATTAAAATTTCTGCTTGTTTGTTTTCTTTGTTTATTTGATATAAAAATAATTTTCTATCATATTGGTCATTACTTCTTTTCTTTCTTACAATTTTTAATTTCAAAAGTGGTTTTAATTCTGAGTATATTGAGGGTCGGTTAATATTTATATTTTCAGATATATTAAAAATATGATAAGCAAAACCTCTACCTTCAATCAAAAATTCCAAGAGCTTATTTCTGTTAGAATATCCAACAACATGCCAAGTAGGAAACCTACCTAAGTTTTCACACTTATCTTTTAGATAATATTTATCTGTCATGGTTTCACCGATTTTATTATTCCAGTTGATTGTTGTTTTTCTGTTAAACATCTTCTTTCACAAACAACCCAATCCCATTCTTTAATTACAGGAAATTTGTGAAATCCTAATCTACATAATATATTCATATTCTCACCACTTTAATTTCTTTGAGCAATAATTGTTGTAGTTCTTCATGTGGCATATCTTTCCAACTATCTCCTTTGTTCTTGTCATGCTTTCTCATCACATCTTCCATTGCCTGAGCAAAGAACATTATTTCTTCTCTTATTTGATTAGACATTTTAATTGTTCTCCTGCGGAATAATCTTTTCACCAGTAAATTCTACTGACGACACATTATACTTTCCGTCTTTCTTTTTTTGAATGGAAGCCATCATTATTGGTTTTCCAGTTCTTTCAGCAATAGCCATCAATTTTTCATTGGTATCATTTATAATACTTTCATTTTCTGCAATAACTCCAATAGAGTTCATACGCTGTAAGAAAATGACTTCTTTGCAGTCTTTACAAACCATCCACCAATTCTTATTATCCTGCCAATCTATTTTTTCCCCCATATCTAAATTTGGGTCGCCAATTCTTTGAGTTCCTTCTTCCTCGCCACAATATACACATATTACCATTCAATCACCCTCTCTCCAAAATAAACCTTATAATCTGCAATATGCACCCGATTCCAATATCTTTTGCCGTCAAACATTATACTTTTGCCTGACGCTTCCTGAAATGCCAGAATATTGTCTTTTTCTGCTTCAAACATATTGGTTAAATCTTCCAGAGAATTACATGGTATCTTATCGCCATCATCAATAATCTCTCCCCTTATGTGGTAGGTTATATCCTTAAACACAAAAAATACTAGTTTTCCTTTTTTGTTTATTTCTCTTCCAGCAAATAATTTAATTTTAGTTTTGCTTAATATAAAGAAGTCGCCTTCCTCATCCCCTTTTTCCCAGTCCCTTTCTGCCCAATTATTAAACTCTTCGCCTTCAAAAAACAACTCCTCAACTTTTTGTTTTTCAGCAACGACCTGTTTAAAACCCTGAATTGTAGATTGCATAATCCCTCTTTTTTAAATCCCGTCCCATCTTTCGCCACTATCAAAACCAGCACAAAAACAATATCTGCATTTGCTCATGCCTAAACGCTTGTTTCCGTGCATCCTATATTCTGGGCTTCCAGTTTGCATTTTAATACCAATTAGAACATTCTCTTTCTTCCCAGAATTTTCCTATAGACATTCTCGGCTTAATTATGCCGTCAGCAATATCTTTTTTGTAATGTGCTTCCACCATAACTCTTTCTTCTATGGTAATTTCATCAAAGTTTCTTTGGCTCATGCACAAACCCTCTGCGGTTTTATTACCACTTTATACATTGTATTTTTGTGGTAAATATCAATAATTTTATCTTCTTCATTTTCTTTAATACACAATTTGACTAACAACTTTGCTAACAATCGTTTCATTTTACCCCTCATCATCCGAAAAATCACAATCTGTGCAATAAAATAATCCATCTTCATTTACCATTGTTCTATCGCTTTGGCAGATAGGACATACATCACCATCATCCTGCATTTTAACCTCTTTTGAAACTCTGAAAGAACTGATATTTAATTGTTTCGTTTTTTGTTATACTCTGATGACACTTTTAATTCAATTACATTTTTTGTTATGCCTCTTCCAATTCTTTGGCAATCTCAGTCGGTGTGTTAATTAACACCTCTTCCTTATCTTGGTATTCTAAAACTAACTTTACAATAACCCTTACAGATGGCTTTAATTCGGATGGAATACCAAATAAAACACCCGTCCCGCTTCCATAACCATCATATAAATAATCTGTAATTTTATCAATATACATTTCTCTCTTTTCTTTTTCTTCATTCATTTGTTTTATATTCAATTCTTTCATGTATCCCATTTTCAATCCCTATCCTGAAATGCCTGTCGGCAATACACTTCAAAATCTTCGCTATCAAAATACTCGCCATTTCCCAATAACTTATGAGTGGCTTGAATTGTTAATTTAATATCCTTAACATTAAAATAAGTTTTATAGCCCAAATCCTTTAAAACATTTTTTTCAAGCCACTCAGATTGTAAGCCGTCAATATTCTCGCTTTTCCAATCGTGGTAATGTTCATCTTTTGTATAAATTTCCTGACTCATTTTACCCAACCCGCTTCTTTGGCTTCCACAAGTTTATCAATCTTCTTTGTGTAATTCCAATATTTTTCGCTTTCTATTTCTAATTCTTTAACACTCATTTTTAAAAGTTCGCTGTCTTTTTTCATCTTATCATCATCCTCGCAACTTCTACTGGGAAAGGATAGCCGTGCTCTAAAATATATTTTTCATCTGCTTCCTTTGATATTCCCTGCCCATTTTCAATATATGCTTTGTCCTCATAGTTATTGTTCATCAAAACAATGCCTATCTTTCCAAACCACACAGAGCCGATTAGTTTTATGGTAATCGTTTATCACCACCAATTAGTAATACTTCCTTATTTTTATGTCCGTAAATATATCCATGTTTTTTACAAACATATTTAGATTTATCTATCTTGGCGTGGTTTAAACAATCGAGGACACGCTGGATATGGTTTCGGCTCATATGTGCCATTAACATAGGTGGCGTGTGCATAAACCGTATACCCTATAATCCCCCCTAGTTCTTCATCCACAAGCCCTACAAGGTTATTTTCCCTTATCCATTTCTGTAAATCATTTTCATTTTTTTCGTCAAGTTCCAATTCCCAAAATTGTGGCTCTTTCATACTTACACCTTTGTTATTTTATTTTGTTATTTTATAATTGGTTTCAACAAGCATATCCATAAAACAACCACCGCATAATCCTTCCCTAAATGTATTGCAGTCAAAGGAATACAACACGCTTACACGCCAGTTGCAACCGCCACATTTCTTTTCATTCGGATACATCTTACTTTTTAATTTCATTTTCGTTTGCCTCCAATTCTTCATCAGATTTACTCCAAGAAAAGCAGTTGTCATCAACACAGCAATATTCAGAAAATGTTATGTTTTCTGCCACCTGCTTTAACTCAACTATAACTGGAGTATCTGGAGTAACTTCTTTGTTGTAGAAGTCTATCCCTGCAAAATCTTCCTTTTCCACTATCAAATCAAAATCCTCTTCAAACTCTCGTTTAAGTATCTCAAGCACGTTGGCTTTATTTTCTGGCTTGAAATCTACATTCAATCTTCCGTAATCTTCTAACCATTCAATAAAATCATAAACCTCATTAGTTCTTAAATTTGCCATTTTAAGCCACTTCCAGATATTCATGCACTCTTGCTTTTTTGCTTTTAAACTCACGCCCCTTCATCAATTTGGCAATCTCTAAAGAATGTAGTCTAAACTCCTTTCCATCAACACGGACAGCAACCGAATTATTATCATACCTGCTTCCTAATGTATGAACTCTTACGTTGTCGCCGATACTTATTTCATTCATTTTAACCGCCTCTTACAAAAACCGCAATCTTTTATTTTTTAATATTTCGTCTTCCCTTAATTCTTTTGTTTGGGTTAGATACTGACAAGAATCTAATTTAGAACGAATATGGGACAACCTTCTGTTTAATGGGCTATAAACATTGGTTGTAGTTTTTTCCCTGTCCTTAACTAACAAACTCAAAAATTCATAATCACTCATTTCATGCAGTTCTTTTATGGTATATCTGTGTGGCATTATTTCACCTCTTTAAAATTGAAGGATTTTCGCTATCTCTCATTTCTGCCCCAATCTATCGTTTCTGGTCTTCATTTTGGCTAATTAGTATATTTTTAGCGGCGGGTATGGTTACAATCCTTGCAAATATCTTCTGGGATTTCTTTCATTACTCATTCACACTTTCAAGAGATACAACCCTGACGGAATCATTTGGCTCTATCTCGTTGGCATATTTGTCAGCTTCTTCCAGCTTGTCAAATATCTTAACGCTTCCATTCTCGTTTTGAATGAAAGTCAAAAAATTATTGTTGTCCAACCATTGAATTATTCCATACATCTTATTCACCTTCCTGAACTTTTAAGTCTTTTTTGTTAAACTCTAAACTCAAATAAGATAACTCTTGCCTATGAACCAATATTTGAAATTTCTCAAAACAATCCCAAAAATCCTTAATAGCCATTTCTCTTTCTTTCTTATTTTTAAAATCCAGTCCCGACTGATTGATAGAAAATTTAAATTTTCCTTCCAACTCTACAAATGTTCCTGTCATTTTTCTACCTCTTTAAATTTAAATGCTGTAACATCACTATTTCTTACGCAGTCCTTTAGGTATTGCAACAACTCTTCATAACACTCTTCTTCGTTCTCGGCTTTAAAATTATCCTCAAAACTTACTTCAAATGTTTTCATGTTGTTACCTGTTCTCGCATTGGACACATTTTCCGATTTCTCTTTCCTCATCTAAATTAAGGGATATTCCACAGTCTAAACAATTACTTATAAATAGATTTTCCCAAAATTCATTAGTTGCTGTCATGTTTTCCATAGCAAATCTTTCTGCCAACTTTTCTTCCGCTTCTTCTAAAGTGGTGGCATCAACTTCATATTCCAATTCAATTTTTAATTTCATTTTTGTTCCCTCACAATATTTTCCTGAACACTTTTTTATTTCTTACCTTCTCAATGCACTTAACACAAGCCCCTACATATACTTCTTTGGTTTTGGTATGTTCGCAAACTATGGACTTATTGGACAATAAGGTTGCTATTGGGACAATGCCTACACTACTCTTATCCCAGAAAAACATCTTGCCTTTCTGCTTGTCAATAACATACTCAATGCTATCGTCATCCTCCATTTCTTTTCCCATAAAACCCCTCTTTTTTATTGAAGTCTAAATTACATTTTGGGCAACCTAACCACCTTTCTGTATCATCACAATACTCACACGCTTTATACAATAGTTCAGAATTACAGACAGGACAATACCATCCTTGCTCCCCATCAACCTCTTTTTCTATTGCATATTTTTCTGAAAATTCCATTACCCCTCTTCATTTATTACTTCCATTCTCCACGAATTATAATTTTTAACCTTATCTGACAATTCTGCAAATGCGTCTTCTT
>CAYIGE010000005.1:15733-19812 GCA_964362835.1 Candidatus Woesearchaeota archaeon | reverse complement strand
ATAAAAAATCTGGATCTTATGAAAATCTTAAAAAATTACTTGATGAAGCTAGGGAGCTTGAAATTAGATACTTAACTTTATGGGGATTTTCTACGGAAAATTGGAAGAGAAGCAAGAGAGAAATTGATGCTCTTTTTGAATTAATGAGTAACCTTCTTTTGAAAATTGAAAGTGATTTAATTAAGGAAAAAATTCGTTTTAGACATTTGGGAAGAAAAGATAGATTGCCTAAGGATTTGATTGAAGTTATTGAAAAATTAGAAGAGAAGACTAAAGATTTTAATGAATTTAATTTGCAGGTTTGTTTGGATTATGGGGGGCGTGACGAGATTGTGCGTGCTTTGAATAAGGCATTGAAATCTGGAGTTTCTGAAGTTGAAGAAGAAAATCTTAATAATTATTTAGATTCTGCAGGTATTCCTGATCCTGATTTGATAATTAGAACTTCTGGAGAGAAACGTCTTAGTGGGTTTATGCCATATCAGTCAGTTTATAGTGAGTTTTATTTTACAGATGTGCATTTCCCTGAATTTGGTCCTGCGCAACTTCGCGAGGCTGTTGAAGAATTCTCTAAAAGAAAGAGAAGATTTGGCAGTAATTAGATTAATATAGAGTATTACTTTTTGTAGTTAATGGTTAAGCTTAAGGTTGGTCTTGAGATACATGCTTATTTAGTGACTAATGAGAAATTATTTTGTGGATGCAAGGCTTCTAGAGAAAGGGGATTGGAACCAAATATCTACATCTGTCCAACCTGTTGTGGGATGCCTGGTGCTAAGCCGATGGCCCCTAATTTGAGCGCTGTCGAGAAAGCTACTCAAATTGCTTTACTTCTTAAGTGTAAAGTGAATGATAATTTACCTTGGATGAGAAAACATTATGATTGGCCTGATTTGCCTAAGGGGTATCAAAATACAATGAGTGGACCTCATGCTACTCCTCTTGGAGTTTCTGGAAAGTTTGAGGGAATAAATATTGAGAGTATGCATATGGAAGAAGATCCTGCTGCATGGGATCCTAAAACTGGAGCTGTTGATTATAATAGAAGCGGATTGCCTTTGGTCGAGATAGTTACTGCTCCTGATTTTGATAGTGCCGATAAAGTTTATGATTGGGTTAATAAGTTAGTTCATGCTTTGAGTTATTTGAAAGCTGTAGATACCAATGCTGGAGTAAAAGCAGATGTGAATGTTTCTTTAACTGAAGATGATGGAACTCAGAAAACTCAAAGAGTAGAGATAAAGAATATTACTTCTGTTGATGCTATGAAGAATGCTGTGCTTTTTGAGTATGAACGTCAGTTGAAAGAGGGAAGTGTTCGTGAGACAAGAAGATTTGATGAAGCTCAGGGTGTGACTATGCGAATGCGCGGTAAGGAAATGGCAGACGACTATAGATTCATTGTAGACCCAGATTTATCTTCTGTGGTTTTAACTAAGAAGTTTATTTCGAGTATGGAGAAAAATGTTCCTGAATTGCCTAAGGCTAAAATAGATAAATTAACTGAAAAGCATGAGATTCATGCTCGCGACGCCGCCGTTATTGCTAAGGATATAGATATTGCTAACTTTTTTGAGGGCGTTGCAAAAAAGATTAATGGTAAATTTGCTTCATCATGGGTTAATGTTGAACTTTTAAGAGTGTTAAATTATAATAATAAAAAGTTTAGTGATGTTGATATTTCCGTTGAGCATTTTGTTAAATTGTTGAAGATGGTTGAATCTAAGAAAATAACTGAATTGCAAGCGAAACAAATTTTGAATAAATTCGTTCCTAAGAGTTTTGACCCTACCAGCACTGAAGCTAAAGTTGAGGCAAAAATAGATCGCGAGAAAGAACTTTTACCATTTGTAAAGAAAGTTATGAACGAGAATAGTAGTGTTGTGCTAGACTATAGAAATGGAGATATTAAGGCTTTTAACTATTTGATTGGAGAAGTTATGAAATTGACAAACAGAAGAGCTGATTCTAATGCTGTTAGGAAGTTGCTTACAAAGTTAATTGGTGAATGATTTTGTTTTGATTATGTTTCAATAATATATTGAATGTAAAAATTTATATACAGGTAATAATTTGTGATATTGAAGGTAAAATGGAAATAGATATAGTTATTTATCCCGAAGGTAAGGGCGAAGATAGAGTGTATAGCATCAGCTCTATGCAAATTCCTAATGTTGTGACTCAAGGAGATACGATAGATGAAGCTAAGATGCGTTTAAAAGAAGCCTTGGAACTTTATTTTGAATCGGCTCCATGGGAGCGCGAAAGATTGATAAGAATAGAGAATGAAGAAGAGGATAATGCTCCGATGATAAGCAAACTAGTTTTAGTATCTTAATAATTCGTTTAGTTCTTCAATAATCTCTTTGCTGATTCCTGCTTCGTAGCAAGCTGACAGAAGATTCTGGCGTACGATATTACTTGGTTTTTTAATGTTTACAAGGACAATTGGTCTTCTCAATGAAGGTTCTTTGTTTATTATGATGTGGTCGCCACGCATCCTTTCTATAAAGAATCCTTGCTTTTGCAAGATGTTCACTACTTTTTGCACAACAGGTTTAAGATTGTATTTCATTTAACTTCTCTTTTAATGTTCTATTTAATTGTGCTAAGTTATTAAGAGTTTTGATAGCTTGGGGATTAGTATTTGATATGTGCGTAGGTTTAAAATACTTGTTTTTACCAATTTAATTAAGGCCCCATAGTTTAACGGATAGAATATCAGGCTTCGGACCTGAGGACCGAGGTTCAATTCCTCGTGGGGCCATTAATAGTTTTTTAGAAAGTCTTTGTTTTTTTCTATGAATTGTAGGTTTTGATCTAGGATTTCAAATGAGTTTGCTTTTGTCATTTCATACGCTATTTTATTTTTATCTATAAATTCTTTTACTTCTTCTTTTGCTTTTTTAGTTACTTGAGAGATTATTAATGCTTCTAAGAAGTCTTTGAATATGTGATGTTTTTCTTTATGTTTTTCCAGAATTGTCCAGTTAGACTTTACCCAATTTAACATTTCTTTTTGACTATTTGGATTTCCTAGAACATTTTGAAATACATATCTAAGATTCTGTGTTCTTACTTTATCAGTTAATGATAAATCCATTACTTTTTTGAAAACTTGCGGGTTTGTGAAATTATAAAGTCCAACTAATAGTTTGATTGTTCCTTCGGTGTCTGTTGATTTTTCATATTTGTTTAACATTTCTTTGAATGTGTTTTCATCTCCGTTTCTCGCAATTATATAATATATTGAGTTTGCAATGTCTAATTCTACGTTCTTTTTTGAATAGATTTCTTTTATCTTTTTTATTGTTTCTGGGTCATTAGCAAAGCCACAAAAACTAATACATAAGTTCCTCATTAATGGGTCTTCTGTGTTTTCATTTGGTCTTTTATCCCATCCTAATCTTTTGATATTATTCTTGTAAGTTGGGATAAGGCTATTTGTCAACTTGTCTCTTATTTTAGGCCACCAAGTTTCATAGTAATAGAGTCTGTCAAGTTTTCTTATTGAGGAATATATCTCTGATAGGATGATGTAGCTCGTTTCATCTAGATAGTTATCTAGGAATAATAAATAATTTTCTAAACTTTCTTCATTTATACTACATAATGCCCATAAATCATTTTGTACCCCCCATCTATTTGATTCATCTAATCTCTTTTCTTTTATCATATATCCAATGTTTAATGTCAATTCTTTGGAATATTTTGTTCTGTAGAAACCTAATTGTTTATGGTTTAGTTTGATTGCATTTTCTTTTATTTCATAAGTATTTTCTTTCTTTTCTAAAAGTTCATAGTAACAAATGTCTTCCGTGCAAATTGAAACTGGAATTGGCCATATTTGATTTGTGTCTTTATTATATCTGTTTTGAGACAATTTTATTTTATTGGATATTTTTTCAACTTTAATTAACGGATATCCTGGTTGTGATATCCAATATTTCATTAATTCCTTTATTTTCTTACCTTTTGATACATTATCTAATGAATCCCATAAATCACTTGCTGTTGCATTAGCATAGGCATGTTTTTTTAAATAGTTAGATACTCCAATTCTGAAGTTCTCTTCTCCT
>CAYIGE010000005.1:0-15723 GCA_964362835.1 Candidatus Woesearchaeota archaeon | reverse complement strand
TAACTTATTTCATCAAAGATTTCTTCTATTTCCTCTGGGCTTTTGACTTCTACTTCTATTGGATGTGTTGTTTTTAATGAGTCTTTGAATAAACCTCTTGAGAGTTCTGAAGAGATGTAGTCTTCCCACACTTTCCAATCAGGGTTATAGTTTGCAACGGCTTTATATGCCATATAAGTCGCAAAACTTTCATTAAGCCAGAGATCATTCCACCAGTCCATAGTTACTAGATTTCCAGACCATTGATGCCATAACTCGTGGGCTATTACTTCAGCTACTCTTTTCTTTATTGCCGTAGATGTAGTTTTTTCATCTACTAAAAGCAATAATTCTCTAAAGGTTATTGCCCCCCAATTTTCCATTGCTCCTGCTGCGAAATCTGGGATTGCTACGAGGTCTAATTTTTCTAATGGGTAAGGTATCTCTGAATAATTTTCAAAATATTCTAAATACTTTTTTGTGTGTTCTAGTGCAAATTTAGTGTTTTTGCTCTTTCCAGGAGTTGTAGCTATTCTTATCTTTATATTTTTATGATTGCCTTCTGAGAATTCGAAGTCTCCTATGCCGATGTATAGAAGGTAAGTTGACATTTTAGGAGTGGTTTCAAATTTGACTATTTTTTTGCCTTTTTCTATAATTTCTGATTGTATTTCCATGTTGCTTATTGTCTTGAGATTCTTTTTAATTACTAACTGTAAATCAAAAGTGGCTTTTTTGTTTGGTTCATCAAAACAAGGGAAGATTTTTCTTGCGTAAGGAGCTTCGCATTGAGTTGTTATAATATAGTTTGTTTTTCCGTTATGTTCGTATTTGCTTTTGTATATTCCATTTAGATCTTCTGTTATTTTGCCTGTAAATTCTATATTTATCTCTATATCTCCTATAGGAATTGGCTTTTGATTTTCTAATGTGAGGGTTTCTGATTCTTTTTTTAGGACATGTTTTGGAAGTAAACATTGAGTTCCTATACATATTGTTGCTGATTTGATTTCAATATTCTTTGAGTGTAGAATTATGTCTTTTGTTGGTTTCTCTACTGATGCTTTTATTTGGACTAGACCTGTGTAAGAATTCATGTCTGCTGAAGGTTCTATTTTTAAATTGTAGTGCGAAGGTTTGACATAATTTGGCAATCTGCTACTTTCTTCTTTACTCATTATTTTGATTGGAGATAAGCTTTAATAAGTGTTATCCTTCTTTTTGGACATGGCCGACTCTAAGGGTTTGACAGTTAAAAAGGGAGAGAATTTCTCGGAATGGTTTACCGAAATAGTGCAGAAAGCTGAACTTGCAGACTTGCGCTTTAATGTAAAGGGCTTTTTGGTCTTTCAGCCAACTAGTGTACTTGTAATGGAGAAGATGTATTCTTTTATGGAGAAAAACCTTCAGAAGAAAGGTCACAAGCCTTATTGGTTTCCTACAGTAATTCCTGAAGGCAATTTTAAGAAAGAAGCAAGTCATGTCAAAGGTTTTACTCCTGAAGTTTTTTGGGTTACTCATGGTGGAGAGAAAGAACTTGAAGAGAGATTAGCTTTAAGGCCTACTTCTGAAACTGCTTTTTATCAAATGTTTGCTTTGTGGATTCGCAGTTACAAAGATTTGCCTTTCAAGACTTATCAGAGAGCCCAAGTTTTTAGATATGAAACCAAAGCTACAAGGCCTTTTTTGAGAAGTCGCGAATTCCATTGGATTGAGACTCATTGTGCTTTTGCTACTCAAGATGATGCTTTCAAACAAGTTCATCAGGATATGGAGACTACTAAAGAAGTATTGCATGATAAATTTGGATTGCCTTTCATATTTTTTGAAAGACCTGCTTGGGATGTTTTTCCTGGAGCTTCTAGAACTTTCGCAGCTGATGTTTTGAATCCAGATGGTAAAGTTATACAGCAGCCTTCAACACATATGATTAAACAAGATTTTGCAAATGCATTTGGTATAAAGTATAAAGATAAAGATGGAATTGATAAGAATGTTTATACTACTTGTTACGGTCCTTCCATATCAAGGATTTTTGCAAGTGTGGTTATTGTTCATGGTGATGATAAGGGTCTTCGCTTCCCTTGGGAATTATCTCCTTATCACGTTGTAATTGTGCCTATTGGGAATGATGATAAATTAATTGCTAAGGCTCGCGAGATTGAAAGTAAATTAAGTGAGTTTTGTGAAGTTATTGTTGATACTAGCGATAAGAGTCCTGGCGAGAAATTCAATTTGTGGGAATTAAAAGGAGTTCCTATTAGAATAGATATTGGTGAGAAAGAAATTGAATCGAAGAAGCTAAGTTTGTTTAGAAGAGATTTGAATAAAAAGGAGAGTATTTCTGAAAAGGATTTGGTCAAGCACGTTAATATGATTAAAGAGGAATTTACAGCAAATTTGATTAAAGGTGCAGATAGAGTATTTCATAATAAAATTGTTGATTCTCGTAGTTTGGATTCTATGAAGAAAGTTATTGAATCTGGAAACATTGCTAGATGTAATTTCTGTTCCGTTAAGATGGATGGTAAAAAGTGTGCTGATGTAGTAAAAGAGAAAGTTGGAGCTGATGTAAGGGGCACTAATTTGATTGCTGAGAAAGCAGAGGGAAAATGTGTTGTTTGTGATAGGTCTGCACACTGTGTGGTATATGTTGCTAGGAGTTATTGAGAGTTATGGCAGAACTTAATTTTAAGTCAGGGGATATCGTTAAACTTAGACTTGCACGTGAAGAAGTTGAAGGACGCGTTATAGAAAGCTCTGATTCTTCTGTTATTTTACTTAAATTAAAATCTGGTTATAATATTGGGATACCTAAGGAAAATATATTTGATAGCACAGTTATAGAGGGATATAAAACTACTAAAAAATCTGATGCTAGTAAGGCTACTGTCTCTAAAGGCAAACCTTCAATTGGTCTTGTGATTACAGGAGGGACTATTGCGTCTAAACTAGATTCTCGTACTGGTGGTACGAGTCCTTTAACAGATGTGACTGAATTTTCACAGTTCTATCCGAGTTTGTTTGAGAGAGTTAATGTAAAGAAATTATCTGTGCCGTTTATGGTACCTTCTGAAAACATGAATTATGAGCATTGGATTACTATTGCAGAACATGTTAAGGAAATGTTGAATGATTCTGAAATTAGAGGCGTAATCGTAACTCATGGAACAGATACATTGCATTATACATCGTCTGCTCTTAGTTTCTTTTTGAGAGATTTAAAAAAACCCCTTGTTTTAACTTTTTCGCAGAGAAGTATTGATAGAGCTTCTTCGGATGCCGAACTTAATTTAGATTGTGCTGTTAAAATGGCTTTATCTGATTGTGCAGAAGTTATGATTGTAGGGCATGCGACGCAGAATGATGATTATTGTTATGCTTTGCGTGGAACTAAAGTTAGAAAGATGCATACTTCTCGTAGAGATACTTTTAAGCCAGTGAATTGTGAGCCCATTGCTAAGGTCTGGTCTGATAGAATAGAATTTTTGTCTAAATATAATGCTCGTAGCGATGGATTAACTAAATTAGATTCTTCATTTAGTGATAAAGTTGGTTTAATTTATTTTTACCCTGGTCAACCGCCAGATATTTTAGATTATTATTTAGTTCAAGGTTACAAAGGTCTAGTTATTGCAATGGTTGGTCTTGGTCATGTTGCTACTGGAGATGTTAAGAATTCGTGGGATGCTACTCTTAAGAGATTGATTAAAAATGGAGTTACTATTTGTGCGGCTCCACAGACTTTTTACGGTAGATTAAATCCAAAGGTGTATTCTACTGGTCGTGACCTTGAGGCTTTAGGGATAATTTATTTGGAAGATATTTTGCCTGAAACCGCATTTGTTAAGTTATCCTGGATTCTTGGACATAAAAATTGGAAAGGTCTTGTTCGCGAGAAGATGCTTGAAAATATTACTGGAGAGTTTAATCCTTTGATTACAGAGTGATTGTTGTAACTTAAAGGGGGTTACGTTTAGAAAGGTTTAAAAGGCTTCAATATATCGAAAAAGTATGTTTAAGCATTTGGAAGATTGTTTTGAAAACGAAAGAGATATAGAACAATACTTGGAAGTGCAAAATAATCTACAAGAGCCTACAAGAACTATTCTTCCATATATGCTTGATGTAAGTGCTTTACTAAGTAAAAGTGGACTTAAGGAGCAATATGCCTTATTTGGAGGATATGCTGTTTTGTCTCATTTAATGGCGACTTACGGACCATATGCAGCTATAAGTTGGCGTGGTTCAAATGATATAGATATGGCCGGAACACAAAAAGTTTTGTCGGTGCTTGTATCTGGTTTTAGTATTGATAGTAATAGAAAGAGCCCTAATGTAACTGATAAGAGAACTATTAAATTACATGATGAAAATGAGCAAGAGTGTCGTATTGATTTTTTTGTAGGTGATTTTGAAAAGAGATTTGGAAAACCAGTTACAAATACACATTTTGGAGTTGATGTTAGTGTTGTAGAACCACTTGCATTAATTAGGAGTAAGCTTCAAACTCCAGTTCGTGAAGTTCAACATGCGGAAGATATTTTAGGTTTGATTAGTGTTTTAGAAAAGAAAGGATATACTGAAGATAAAGTTGCTTCGTTTTATCGCTCTAATGAAGTTAGTTCATTGATTGATAGGATTGATTTAGGAGTTGGAAATTCTTCTGATGATCGTCATGGTTTTCTTCCAGGAAAGAAATATCTTGAAGTAGTAAGAAAAATGCTTCATAAAAGGCGCCCAGTATAAATCTTTAATAAGCTCTTTATTGTTCTGATTTAATGGGACACGATTATGCTAAGTTGGGATTCAAATCCGGGCTTGAAATACATCAACAGTTAGATACTCCTAAATTGTTTTCTGGTGCTCCTTCTTTCTTGAGAAATGATGAGCCACATTACACTGTTATGAGAAAGCTTCACGCTGTTGCTGGCGAGTCTGGTAAAGTAGATGAAGCTGTTGTTCATGAGGCTTCTCTTGATAAGACATTTTTTTATGAGGGTTATAATGATACTATAAGTTTAGTTGAACTTGACGAAGAGCCCGCTCATGCTCTGAATGAGGAAGCACTTAATACGGCACTTACTGTTGCTTTGCTTCTAAATTGTGAAATTTATTCGACTACACAGGTTATGCGCAAGACTGTAATTGATGGTTCTAATACTTCGGGATTTCAGAGAACTGTTTTGATTGCTCATGATGGATTTGTTGAAACTTCTTACGGTCAAGTTCGAATTGCTACTGTTTGCCTTGAGGAAGATTCTGCTCGTTTGATTTCTAAAGAAAAAAACAAAGTTGTTTATCGTTTAGATAGACTTGGAATTCCACTTGTTGAAATTGCAACTTACCCTGATATAATTAATCCTGAACAGGTGAAGGAATGTGCTTTGAAACTTGGAGAGATATTACGTGCTTGTAAAGTTAAACGGGGTATAGGTACAATTAGACAAGATGTTAATATTTCTGTTAAGGGGCATGATAGAGTAGAAATAAAAGGATTTCAGGACCCTAAGATGATGATTAAAACTATTGATTGCGAGATTGATAGACAACTAGAAGATATTAAATCTAAAAAAATTATTGGAGAAGTTAGGAATGCTTTGCCTGATGGTAAAAGTGAATTTTTACGTCCGATGTCTGGAGCATCTAGGATGTATCCCGAAACAGATTTGACTTTATTAAAAATTGGTAAAAATAGAATTGATTTATTAAAGAAAAGTTTGCCTAAACTTAAGACCGATATTCGTGATGAGTTACGTAAGAAAGGAGTTAGTGAAGATTTGATTGAGTTAGTTTTAGATTCTTCTGAAGTATTCGATGAATTTGAAATTTTACTGGATGTTTATCCAACTGATGCTAATTTGGTTGCTAAGATGGTTACATTGTGGAGACAGGAATTTGCAACTAAGGCTAAAAAATCTTTTGAAGAAATTAAAAATATATTGAATTCTGTTGTTTATGTTGAAATTTTGAAGGCAGTTGATTCTGGTAAAATAACTCCTAACGATGTTAAGCCAGTTTTAATGAAGATTCTTTCTGGGAGTAATGTTTCAGATGCTATTAAAATTGAGAAAATAGAAGATGATGAGGTTGAAAAAGAAATTCGCGAGATTGTTAAGAGTAAACCTGGAATGAGAGCAAATGCTTACATGGGGATGCTTATGAGCAAGTTTAAAGGAAAACTAGATGCTAAGAGGGCTATGGAATTGATTAATAGAGTTTTGGATAATTAATCTTCTAATAGTTCTCTGGTTGTAATTACTTTTACTAATTGTTGATTTTTCAACTTTATATCATTTGTCCATAAAATGCATTTATTTTTGTAAGAAAGAGCCAGAAATTCATAATCCTCTTTGTCCAAAGCGGTGTTTTTTACATTTTCAATCATGTCTGCGTATTCTTTTTTTTCAATAAATTCTATGGTTTTCTCTAATTCCATTAATAAATTATTGAACTCTTTATCGTCTATTTTTATTTTTTGGATTATTTCTTTAGAGTATTTTTTTAGTTCTTCTCTTGCTTTTTCTGGAGCGATTAGAGAGTCCTGCAAATTCATTATTAATTTTCTAGTTATGGACTCTTTCCAGAAGAAGCTGAATAAGATATTGGTATCAACTACTATTTTCATTTCTTATTGTGTCTGCCTTTCCTTACTATGTCTACTGCCCAACTGTTGAAATCTTTTTCATTTTCAAACCTTTTTAGCATTTCCTCTTTCCAAATTAGTTTCTCTACTTTTTCAATTATTATTTTTTTCACTAGGCCAGACCAGTTTATTTCAGGGAACTGCTCCATTTTTTTCTTTATTTCTTCAGGTATTGAGACTGTTATGCTTACCATTTTGTTTAAACACTAAATTACGTTAAAATATTTAAATGTTTCTATTTGTCTTGAAACTTAATTAATACGCTTTAGGTTAGATATTTATACTAAGTTTTTGTGGGTTTAATATATGGGTTCAATAATTAGTTCTGTAGGTACCTATACTCCTTCTAGGGCTTTGAATAATTCTGATTTTGAGAAGATTTTAGCTGCAAGTGGGCAAAAGACTTCTGATGAATGGATAACTCAAAGAACAGGTATTCAAACTAGACATGTTGCCGAGATTCATGAAACTGTTGGAAGCATGGCTGTTGAAGCAGCTTTAGATGCTTTTCAAAGAACAAGTAATCTCTCTCCAATTGAACACGTTATTGTTGCAACAAATACTCATCATAGGCCTTTTCCTAATGCAGCAGGTGAAATTCAAGCAAGACTTAGAGAAAGCCATCCTAATTTAATAAATTATAATTCTTCTGGTTCTGACTCATATGCAGGATGTACTGGAATAAATATGGCTTTAATGTATGCAGACGCTCTTGTAAAATCTGGACAGTTTAAAACAGTTTTAGTGGCTGGAGTTGATAAACTTTCAGATGTTACAGATTATTCTGATAGGTCTAGTTGTGTTCTTTTCGGAGATGGTGCCTCTGCTTATATTGTAACTAAAAATCTTTCTGAGATTGGTGGTTTTCAAGGGCATATGGCTAGAGGAGATGGCTCTGGTAGAGATTTAATTTATTGTGGAGAGGATGAGGATAAGGTCACTTTGTATGAAGCATTACAAGCAGCAGAAGAAGGAAGACCTGCTGTAAAATCTAAGGGGAGAAAACTCTATATGGATGGAGATAAAGTCTTTCAATATGTTGTTTTAGAATGGAGACAGTTGATTAGAGAGTTTAAAGAAAATAAGAAACTAAATCCTTTAGAAATAGATTTTGATGAAATAAATGCTATAAGCCCACATTTAGCTAATCTAAGAATTTTTGAAAATATTGAGAAAAAAGTTCCTGGTTTTTTAGAGAGGTGTGCTCTTGCTAGTGATGAGGATAAAGCCCATTTTTGTAATACTTCTACTGCTTCGCAAGGAAGACGTGATAAAAGATTTTTAGAAGAATCTGCTCCCGGAGATTACCTAATTAAGTTTGGATATGGTAGTGGATTACAATCTTGTGCTAATTTGTATAGAAGGCCTTTGACTGCGTAACACTTAAAAAAGCGATTTGTTTGGAAGAGATATGGATTATTGGACGCGTTTAAAAGATAGGAAAATGATTTCTGCTGTTGGTGTTGGAAATGCTGGTGATAGCGTTACTTTGGCTGGTTGGGTTTATGATCAGCGCGACCTTGGAAAAGTAAGATTTCTAGTTTTACGAGATTTTTCTGGAGAGATTCAAATAACTGCTCATAGAGATAAGGCTCATAAAGATGTTTTTGATTTAATGCAGAAAGTTTCTCGTGAAAGTGTTGTTTTAATTTCTGGGAAAGTTCAGAAGAGTGACAGAGCTTCTTTTGGTCGTGAATTAGTTCCTGAACATTTTGAAATTCTTGGCAGTGCTGAAAGTTTACCTATTGATGTTTCTGATTTTTCTAAGACTGAATTGCCTAAGAGACTTGATTATAGATATGTCGATTTTCATAGACGCAGGACGCAGGCGATATTCAAGATTCAGCATACTTTGTCTGTTTCTTTTAGAGATTTTTTTGCTTCAAAAGGATTTATTGAAATGCAGCCTCCTTGTTTGATTGGAGTTGCATCTGAAGGTGGGGCAGATGTTTTCAAAGTAAAATATTTTGATAAAGAAGCTTGTCTAGCTCAAAGTCCTCAATTGTATAAGGAAATGATTGCTTGTTCTATGGAAAAAACTTTTATGATTACTCCTGTTTGGAGAGCTGAGAAACACAACACTGTTAGACACATTAACGAAATAAGACAAATGGATATTGAATGTGCTTTCATGTCTCAAATGGATGTTATGCAGATTGAAGAACAAGTTGTAAAGCATATGATTTCTGAAGTTATTAAACATAATAAAAGTGAGATTGATTTGCTTGGATTAAAACTTAAAGTTCCTGATGCTAAATATATGCATTATGATGAAACTATAACTTTGCTAAAGAAAGCTGGGATTAAAATTTCAAAAGGAGATGACTTTAATCCTGAAGCTGAGAAGAAACTTGGAGAACTTTATCCAGATACTCTTGTATTTGTTTATTCATATCCTTCTTCTTTGAGACCATTTTATATAATGCCTAAAGACGCAGATGCTAAAGCAGAGTATTCTGAAGGTTTTGATTGCATTTACAAAGGCATGGAGATTACATCGGGAGGACAGAGAATTCATTTGCCTGAATTACTTATTGCTAAAATAAAACAGAAGGGTTTGAAAGTTGAGTCGCTTAAGGATTTTATTGACTCGTTTAGATTCGGAGCTCCTCCCCATTCTGGATGGTCTATTGGATTAGAGAGATTGACAATGCTTTTATGTGATTTAGATAATGTTAGAGAGGCTACAATGTTCCCAAGAGATAGAGATAGATTGACTCCTTAAAATTTATAAACTTCTTTTTCACAAGTTTGATATGAGAAAAGGTATAGTTTCTACAAGTCTACTATCATTATTGGCTCTTAGCGGGTGTGAACCTAAAGCATCTCTTAGGGGAAGGCATTATACGAGTCAATTTGGTTACACTACGCAGATTGACCCAAGAGACTTGGGTATGAGCTCTACAAGTCCAGAGTCCGTTACCTTAGCTGGAATTACTATTTTTAACGAAGGCTTTTTTAAAAAACCTCACGCTTTTTTAATTAGCAGAATAGCTTCAGAAGGGGATGGGCTTGAAAACGCCTATTATAAAAGTGTAGCTATAGCTACATCAAATGTTCAGGCTAGCTTAAACCCTGGTCAAGGTTTTAGAATTGTCGGGGAAGGAAAACCTAGTCCTATTAGTATAGATGGAATGCATGGACTTCGTGGAGGGTGTGAGCTTTGGAGATATAAATCTCAAGAAGACTTATTTAATGAGAGATTTACTTCTAAGGAAAGTTTGAAAATTCAAGTAATGAGGGACGAACCATATCTTTACGTCTTTACTTTCATGTCTGGAAATAATAAAGATTCCAATTTTGCTTTCGCATTAGATGTATATGAAAGATTTACTGGTTCTTTCAAGCGTCCCAAATAATAGAGTAGCTTAGTTGATTAAATAATGTATATTTTAAATAGTCTTTGTAGTGTTCGGATGTTTAAAATTAGAGATTTTTGATGAGCATAGATATTTTTAATAAGTCTGTTTATTTTGTTTTATAATGAATGTTAAGGGTGAAGCACATATTATACTTGATAAATTTGGTAAAGATTTAGAAAGTGTTAAACTTGATAAGAGATCTGGCTTGTCTAAAAAAGGATTGTCTTATAGAAAGGAGAAAAAAGGTGAAGAGTGCGATAAAGACTTTAAAACAATAATGTTTAAAAATGCTCCACGTGCAAATGATTTGTACCTTTTGTTAGAGAAGGGTTCTTGGACGTAATAAATGAAAGACAATGTAACTCGTATGAATCAGACTACTGTTGTAAATATTGGTACTTTAGTTGGAAAACGTGCTCCTGATTTTATTGTTCAAGCTTATCACCAGAATAAGTTTAAACAGATTAGATTGAGTGCTTTACGCGGTAAGTGGGTAGTTTTAGCTTTTTATCCAGGAGACTTTACTTTTATATGTCCTACTGAACTTTCTCGTTTTGCTGATTTGTATAATGATTTTAGAAAAGAAGGTGCGGAAATTTTGAGCGTTAGCACTGATGGAGAACATGTTCACAAAGCATGGGCTGACCAATCTAATTCTATTAAGAAGATTCAATTTCCGATGCTTGCCGATACTGCTGGTAAAATATCTAAATCATATGGAGTCTATATTACTGAAGGAATAGATGAGGGAAGAGCATTACGTGCTACTTTTATAATTGATTCTGACGGAATTGTTAAAAGTGCAGATATCCATGATAATTCTATTGGTAGAAGTGTGAAGGAAGTTTTGCGTAAGTTGCAGGCTGCTAAATATGTTCGTGAGCATGATGGGGAAGTTTGTCCTGTTGAATGGGAAGCAGGAAGCAAGACTTTGAAGCCAGGTATTGGTTTGGTTGGTAAGATTTAATTAAAATTAAAGGTTTTGTTATGTCAAAGTGTTTGAAAACCACACTCTTTAGAGTGTGAATACTTTGAGCATCCAAAAGTCCAAACAAACCTCGCACTTTAGTGCGAGGTGAACTCAAAGACTTTTTGATTTTCACTCCTCTTTGTGACAAATTATTATGAAAATATTTATATACTTGTAATCTTCATAGTCTAGTTATGAAAAGCACTATAACTGCTTTGTTAGTTTTGAGTTTTATTTTCATATTGGCTTTTGCTATTTTTGGACAGGCTATACAAGATAGAACGCCGGTTCCGCCTTCTGCTCCTAATTGTAATAAGGGAGATAAGGGAGATTGCGCAGCTGTTTGCAATTCCTATAAAAAGAATGATAAATCGGTTGATCCTGCTGGATGTGTTACTGAAATGATGAGTTTGATAGATAAATCTCCAAAGATACTGTGTCCTGGAGCGAATGCGCGACCCTTTTTTGTAGGGTGTGATGCGCCAACTACTGAAACTTGCTTCGATAAAACTGGTGCTCAAGGAGTTTGGTGTTCTTGTTATTTTAGATGTTATGATATAACCGCTACATAGGGATATGAAAAATGTATAAAAAACAATTTGTTATTCTGCTTTTCCTCGTTGGAGTTGTTCTTAGTGTAGCTATTGCTCAGATTATTGACGCTACGATTGCTCCCCCTGCGAAGGGCTTAAGGAATCAAGCAGTTTGTACGGTGACTCAAAATGCAAATGGGGAATATAGTAAAGATGATTGTGGAAAGATATTTAAGACGTTTCCGCGAACAGCACTTTGTGTTGGTAGTCAACAACCTGTGTTAGAGGGATGTATTTTTAATAAAGGAGCTAATAACCAAAAAGAGGCATGCACTAATAAAGCAGGGGAAGTTGGAGTTTGGTGTACTTGTTATTATGATTGTGTCTTGCCCAACCAAGTAGGTAAGTAGTTTTTGATTATTTCTTCTTTTTCATTTCAATTTCTAAATTTTGATTTTCTATTTTAGCAATGGAAAATGTTCTTGAGTTCTCGTAGCTTGGTGCAGTAATGCTTATTTGTGATGGATACTGTATTGGAAATTGTGTACTTCCGTCTTTGCTAAATCCATTTCTTTGCGTCGCATAAGATCCGTTTTCCCTTTTTTCAAGGGCTGTAATGAAGTAGCTTTGCACCGGCTCTTGCGTATCTAAATCTCTCACTTTTATTTGAATGTGTGGTTTATTTGTAAATAACACGGGGAGATATGAATTAATTCCTCTTAAGTCTATAACTCCTTTTTCTTCTTCAATTGTTCCTTCGGCATTCATTTTCCATGCAGAATACTTAGTTTTTTCTTCTGGCAGATACACTTTGAAATTACCCCCAGAATCTGTTGTTGTGAATGTGTCTGTGGGAGGATTTGTTTGTGTAGTGAATAATATATTCGCTCCCGAAATTCCAGACCCATCTTTTTGTAGTATAGCTTTTCCTTCAAGAGAGACGCCTCTGCTTAATATGAATTCAATACCCTTATTTGAAGGAATTTCAGATCTTATTGTTGTTTTCAGGTATCCTTCTTTTATAGGTTGTGCTGTTATGTCGTAGACTCCCGGAGGTAATTGTTCAATTCTAAAAACACCTTCTGGATTTGTTTCTAGTTTTTCTTTGAAATAAAATGGTGTGTTAGAAATATTTCTTTCGTCACCTTTCATAGTCACGGGTCTTATCTCTATTAGTGTTTGCACAGGGTTACTTGTAAGGTCTAGTACTCTTCCTTCCAAGGTGCAGGTGTTCTTTGCTACTCTTAGTACTATCTCTCTTTCCTTATATTCTCCTGCTTCATTTTTTTCGAAGATAATTGTATCTAATCTGGGTTGATGGTATTTTTGTTTTACAGCAATTGGGACATATGCTTGTGGTCCGGGCATTTTCCAAAGAGGGGTTTCTGGATCGACACTTGTTAAAATAAATTCTCCGTGCTCATTTGTTTTTACTGGATGTAAATCTTTATGTTGTTCCATTCCTAAAGGTTCAAGCATGTAGACTAAGCTGTTTGCTACAGGTTCGTTATTTTCAGCCAGCACTTTTCCCTTTATTGTAGCTCCTGTCCTTATTTCTAATTCAAGCGATTTGTTGGAATTTGGCTGTATATTTTTAACTATGGTCTTCCTATAGCCTTCCGCTTTAATTTCCGCATTGTAGGATATTTTCGCGAGTCTTCCCGTGAATTTTCCTTGCTCGTTTGTTGTCATGACTTCTTTAAAATATTGTGTATCCACTTCAGGGAGTGTTAGTGTTACGGTAGCATTTGGTACTGTTCGTCCGTGTTGCTTATCAATAACACTTCCCACTACAAAAATACTTTCAGGTATCGTATACTCTCTTCTTATGTCCTCATCAAATACTGGAACCTCATCATTTACTACAGCACTTTCTGTTGTTATGATTAGGTTATATGGTCTGGACTCTACATCTGGGAATTGTGCTTGATTTGCTTGTATGATTCCTTCTAATGTTCTATCATTACTTTGTAATATCGCTCTTCTTATGGGAACTCCTTCTTTGAGAACAACAGTTACATCCGGGCTATCTTCAAAGATAATTGCTGTTGGTTTATCGGGAATGATTGTTTTTGCTATTTTTACTCTATTCTTTATTTGTGCAGTTATATCGTAAGGGATGTATTCTGGTACTGGGATAGAGAATTGTCCTTGAGCATCTGTTTGTGTTATTAGAGAATTGCCTGTTATGCCTGTTATACGTGCAATAGTCGCGCTTACTTCTACACCTTCCAGAGGGTTGTTCCTTCTATAGACTGTTCCTTGAATATTATGGAGCATATATTTCTTTTCAAGATTTAGAGTTTTTGCTGTAGCTATGATTTCTCTTTGTGTTATCGATTGTGTTTCTGTTTTTAGAGGATCCGGCTCTCTAAATTTCTGCATTTCTTGTTTCTCTTTAGAAGGGTCTTGGAATTCACTTTTTGACTGCAGATATACTAACCCTAACAATGTTGCTCCTACGCCCGCTAAAATTGCTTTCTTTGTATTTCTCATGATTTTTATATGAGCCTATTCCTTAATAAATATTGTTATTATTTAATGGTATCATTTTATTGTTTTCATTTTCTTCAACTGGGTCTGATACCCCGAGGCTCTGCCTCGGCAGTCGTTCCCAGTTGTAGAATTAAAAATACCCCGACCCTCTGGGTCGATTGGGATTTTTATTTTATACGAAATTGATTTCGGAAGGTTTAAATATTAGTTATACAAAGTATAATTATGGAAGTTATTGAAACTAGATTGAAGAAGTGGGGCAATTCTTTAGGTGTGGTTATTCCTGCAGAGGTTACCAGCAAAGAGAAAATGAAGGAGAACGAACGTGTTAGGTTTCTCCTTATTAGAGATTCTCAAGGAGCATTTAGAAGCACTTTCGGAATTGGTAAGGGGAAGCTTAAAAAAACAGGGCAGGAAATTAAGGATGAACTTAGAAGAGAACTCTATAATGACTGAACATTCTGAACCAATTTATTGGAGGTCTTTCTTTTTTGACACTTATGCATTTTATGAGATCTTTAAAGAAAATAAAAATTATGAAAGTTACATGGATTCTGCAATAATAACTACAAAACTTAATATTTTTGAATTATATCATAAGTTTCTTAAATTAAACAATGAAGATTTGGCTAATATTTATCTTAAAGAGTATTATAAATTTGTAGTTGATTTTGATGAGAATACAATAGAAGATGCTGCAAAACTTAAGATATTGTTGAATAAACGCGATGTTTCAATGACTGATTGTATTGGTTATTGTCTTGCTAAGCAATTAGGCATAAAGTTTCTTACTGGAGATGAAGCCTTTGAGAATCTGGAAAATGTTGAATTTGTGAAATAAAAAACTTTAAAAATCGCTTTTCTATTTATCATTATGAATATAATTAAACAATCTAAGGATATTTCTCTTGTGAAGAAAGGAGACTTTATCCTAGTTAATGGTAAGAAGCTTGAAGTAGATGCACATTATGTATTTGAAGATTATAAGACTACTAAAGAAATGTTAATTGAGTTATTTGATTCTAAAACTGATAAGGATTACCAGGTTCGTTATTTTAGCGATCAGGTTGAAGAAACTATTAAGTTTTATGAGCTAAAAGAGATAGTCTACGAAGAAGTTGATATTGATGATATTGAGTGGTAGGATTTTTAAATAAGCGCTGTTTGGTTATTTTATGGGTTTAAAGAGGGGCATACTATACGGTGCTTTGTTTTGGGTTATTTTATTTGTTCTTGCTAGTGTTTTGATGTTTGGATTTAGTTTGAATCCTCAAGGAATGACTTTCAATGTTAGCATAATTGCAATTAGCGTAATTGTTGTTGCTATGGTTTCTCATTTTCAATTCAAGAAGGAGAGAAAGCCTAATGGTCTGATGACTGGTATTGTTTATGGTCTTGTTAGTGTTGTTCTTGATGCTGTAATAACAGTTCCATTATTTGTTAAAGATTATGCTATGCTCTTTAACATGTATTATTTGATTAGTGTTGTGTTGGGAATAATTACGGTTGTTATTGTTGCACGTTTGAAGAAGAGATGATATCAGCTTTTTTGATTGAATTGTTGTTTAATGGGGTTAAGTATCTCCTTGTATGAAAGGAAAGATTTATAAATAGTTTCCTCTTATAGAGAACTATGATTACAAAGGAAAAATGGTTTGAAGTGATAAAAGACTTTCATGAAAGGAATTTGCCTGAAATTATTCCTCGTATGCAGGAGATAGGTTTTGAATCTGATAT
>CAYIGE010000004.1:0-21661 GCA_964362835.1 Candidatus Woesearchaeota archaeon | reverse complement strand
ACACACAAATCTTTATAATAAACGAGATGTGATTGAGAACATGAGTCAAAGCGATATATGGACTGAAAAATATAGACCTTCTTTATTTGAGGACGTAGTAGGACAGCAAGAAATAGTAAAGAGAGCAAGTGCATTAGTGCAAGCAATGAACATCCCACATATAATGTTTGCAGGACCATCTGGAACTGGAAAATCAACTTTAGCACTCATAATTGTAAAAGAATTATTCAAAGACAAATGGAAAGAAAACTATCTAGAATTAAATGCCAGCGATGAAAGAGGAATAGATGTTGTAAGACAGAAAGTAAAAGATTTCGCTAGAACTAAATCTATTGGAATAGTGCCTTTCAAAGTAATATTCCTTGACGAAGCAGACGCATTAACACAAGAAGCCCAGCAGGCATTGAGAAGAACAATGGAAAATTATACAAATACATGCAGGTTTTTAATGTCGTGCAATTATTCATCAAAGATCATCGACCCCATTCAGTCAAGATGTGTAGTCTTCCGTTTTAAGTTGTTAGAAAAAAAAGACATCGTTTCCGTAATAAAAAAGATAACAGAAAAAGAAAAACTAAAAATAACTGATGAAGCCTTAGAAACTCTTTACGAAATGTCTGAAGGCGATTGCAGAAGAGCAATAAATCTCTTGCAAGCAACTGCATCCATAGCTTTAGACATTAATGCAGAAATTGTTAAAATGATTGCATCGTCCGCAAAACCTACTAATATAAAAATAGTTCTAGACTACGCATTAGCAGGAGATTTTCTAAATGCAAGAGAAAAACTTCTAGACATAATGCTTAAAGAAAGCGTATCTGGCACGGATATAATAAAAGCAATTCAAAAAGAAATCTGGGAATTACAAATAGAACCTCAAGTAAAAGTAAGATTAACTGAAAAAACAGGAGAAGCTGAATTCAGAATAATAGAAGGCAGTGATGAATTTATCCAGCTTCAGGCACTCCTAGCCTCTTTCGTCCTAGCAGGCAGCAAAGAAGATATCTAAAATGATAACATTTGATGATTTTAAAAAAATTGAAATAACTGCAGGAACAATCAAAGAGGTAAACTCTTTTCCATCTGCAAAAAAACCAGCATATCAATTAACAATAGATTTCGGAGAAAAAGGAATAAAGAAATCAAGTGCCCAAATAACTAAATTATACAATAGAGAAGAATTAATTGGAAAACAAATAATAGCAGTAACAAATTTTCCAACCAAACAAATAGCTAATTTTCAATCTGAATGTCTTGTATTGGGAGTTGTTGAAGGAGAGAATATTATACTCCTACAACCAGAAAGAAAAGTCAAAAATGGGAGTCACATAGCCTAAATGGTAACCTCAAACTTCGCCGAGAAATACAGACCAACAGTCCTAAAAGATTTGATTGGTCAAGAAACAGCAGTCCAAGAAGTTCAAAAGTTTTTAAAAGAATTTCCAAAGAAGAAAGGAATAATACTACACGGGCCATCAGGAACAGGTAAAACCACACTAGTTCACGCAATAGCCAAAGAACATAACCTAGATATTTTTGAGTTAAACTCATCAGACCTAAGAAACAGATTAAAACTAGAAGAAATACTGAAACCAGCTTCATTACAACACAGCCTATTCAAAGTTGGAAAGCTTCTATTAATGGATGAAGTTGACGGCGTCACAGGCACAGACATAGGAGGAGTAGCTGAACTAATCAGAATATTAGAAAAATCCGCACATCCCATAATAATGACTGGAAATGATATATGGGATTCAAAATTCTCAGACCTAAGACCTAAGTGTAAATTAGTAGAAATGAAACCATTGATAATGGGAGATATAGTAAAAGTTCTAGAGAGTATAACAAAAAAAGAAGGACACGAAGAAAACATACATTATCTTAAACAAATAGCGATAAAATCCCAAGGAGATTTAAGAGCAGCATTAAATGACTTGCAAACATACGTCTTAACAGACCAGACAAACGTAGATTTCCTAGAAGAAAGAAGCAAAAAAGATAGTATATTCAATATTCTAAAAAAGCTATTTCAAGAGCGTTCAGACAATCTAGATTTATTTGATAATACAAAAATGTCTCTAGATGAAATACTTTTATGGATTGAAGAAAATATACCTAGAGAATACAAAGGCAAAGCTCTAGCAAGAGCATATCTTGCACTAGCAAAAGCAGATGTATTCAGAGGCAGAATTTACCGCCAGCAATTCTGGCGTTTCTTAATATATCAGAATATTTTCCAAAGCGCAGGAGTCTCATATGCAAAAGACAAACCTAAAGCATCATTTACAAAATACGAAAGACCACAGAGAATTCTAAAAATATGGCTCAATAACAGCATAATGTCCAAAAAGAAAACAATCTCGCAAAAATACGCAAGACACGTCCACTGCTCAACAAAGAGAGCAATGCGAGATTTCGTCCTCATAAAGAAGATAATCCAAAAAGACCCAATCATTCAAGAACAACTCAAGTTAGGCCAAGAAGAAATTGATTTTATAAAACGATAAAATATCAGAAATTCTTTGAAAACAGGAGCACTATAAAGCTTAAGTCAGAAAAAATAAGTTATGTAAATAATTGGCTCAACAGAGAATTTAACCTAAAGAATGCAAATAATTCTTTTCTACCTCTGTCCAATTAACTAAATTCCACCACGCTTCTATAAACTCGGCTCTACGATTCTGATGTTTCAAATAATACGAATGTTCCCAGACATCTATGACAAGAACGGGTTTCTTACCAACACTAAGAGGAGAATCTTGATCTTTTGTGTCCATTATTTCTAACTTATTTCCATGTTTAACAAGCCATGTATATCCAGAGCCAAAAAGACCTGTCGCAGATAAAGTAAACTGTTTTCTAAACTCATCAAAACTTCCAAAGTCCTTATTTATCGCAGTCAAAATCTTGCCAGAACACTCCATCTTATCAGGAGTCATTACTTCCCAAAATACATTATGATTCGCTAGTCCGCCACCAAAATTACGAACAGCAGTCTTAATGTCAGCAGGCATTTTATCTAAATCAATAAGTAATTCTTCAACCGTCTTTTCAAATAAAGCAGGATGTTTCTCAAGAACAACATTAAGCTTATCGCAATATGTCTGATGATGCTTAGTATAGTGTATTTCAACAGTCTTAGCGTCCATATAAGGCTCTAAAGCATCAAAAGAGTAGAGAAGCTTGGGAAGTACATGCTTTTTCATAATCAATCAGTGTAAAGCCCATTTATAAAAATTTGTAGTTTTAATCAAATCAAAAAATCGATGCACAACCTCATGCTAAAGCATGAGGTTTGATTGGTGCTCGATTTTTGGATGATCGAAGTTTTGAACACACCCTGAAGGGTGTGGTTTGTGTGAAAAACTATCGACATCAATATTTTCTCTATTTAAATCTATTAAGTTCTGGAGACCGAGTCTCTGTATTATGAAGAAAAACATACAATATTACAGCCATAACTACAAGAGTAATCAAAAGACCTGCAAAAAAAGTCCCTATAAAGAACAGCCCAAGCTTTTCATTACCATAGGTCTGAGGAGAAAGCAAAACTAAATTATAACTATACAAGCGATAAGCAAAAAATACAAATAAAGAGAGGGATATCAAGAAAATAACTAACAGAAAAATAGCAAATGCCCTAGTCATATTTTTACGAACAGGCTTAACCATGTATCAACAAAAGAATATTAATATATAAAAGTTTAGACTTGCCTAACAATACAGCTAATACATAATCTTAAAAACCAAAATTTATCATCATTTTTATGAAAAAAGTAATACCTCAAGAAACAAGAGATGAGATTGTTAGATTGTATAATGAAGGCACATCTTACACCGAGATAGCTAGGCGAACAGGAGTTTCCACTTCTTCAGTCTATGGTTTTACAAAACTCAGAGAAAGATTTGAATCTCTAAGTGCATACAGAGAACATTTAGTAAAAAGAGCTGGGTTTAAATCATTAAATGATTATCAAAAACATCTAGCAGAAAAACATGGATTTGAGTCTAGAAACGATTATGAAGAAAACCTTGTCATAGAAAGAGGATTTGAGTCTAGAACCGCCTATGAAAAGCAGATGGCTAAGGAAATAAGAGAAAGAGAAGGAAAAAAAGAACTAAGGGATTTAGTTGAATCAAATTAGAAATCATTAAGGAACATATTTATATCAAAAAAATAACCTAAATGCATGTCTTATAACATAATATTGGGCCGAGACAATGCGGACAAAAAGAAATTTGGTGATTCTGGACTAATCTTCCTAGGCAAGGGCTATGTTACAATGGGTAACTATACCTCATTATCAAACAGTCTATATTTAGACGTAGCTCGCTCACATGTAATTTTAGTAGCTGGAAAAAGAGGAAGCGGAAAATCATACACACTAGGAGTTATAACCGAAGAAATAGCAAACCTACCTCCAGAGTTATCAAGAAACATTGCTTCAATAATATTTGACACAATGGGTATCTTCTGGACAATGAAATTCAAAAACGAAAAAGAAAAATTTCTGTTGGACGAATGGAAACTAGAACCTAAAAGCTCTCCAATAAAAGTATTCGCTCCAATAGGAAAACTAGAAGAATACAAAGAAAAAAACATTCCGGTAGACGAAGCCTTTGCACTTAAAGCATCAGAATTAGAAGCTGAAGACTGGATAATAACTTTCAATGTATCAATGACTTCCCAAGAAGGAGTTCTAATAACAAACACAATAAGTAAACTAAAAGAAGAAAAAGACAGTTTCACAATTCAAGATATAATCAAACAAGTAGAACACACCCATAACATAAGCCAAGAAACAAAAAACATAGTTAACTCGCTCTTTCAATCTGCAGAAAGCTGGGGCATTTTTTCAAAAAGTTCAGAAGGCATAGAAATAACAGATTTAATCAACGCGGGAAAAACAACAATAATAGACCTATCAGTATACAGTTCAATAGGAACATTCAATGTAAGAGGTTTAGTAATAGGCTTAGTAAGCAGAAAAATATTCACTCAAAGAATGAATGCTAGGAAACAAGAAGAAATTCAATCAATTCAACATGGAATAGATTACATGTCTTACAATCCAACAAGAGAAACCCCGTTAGTCTGGCTCTTCATTGATGAAGCTCATGAATTTTTAAAAAAAGAAGAAAAAACTCCTGCAACCGACGCATTAGTCCAAATCCTAAGAGAAGGCCGTCAGCCAGGAATCTCCCTAGTTCTAGCAACTCAGCAACCAGGACAAATACATCAAGATGTAATGACTCAATCGGATATAATTATATCTCACAGAGTAACTTCAAAACCAGATATAGAAGCACTTAATCAAATAATGCAAACCTACCTATTAGAAAACATAAAAACATCAATGGACAAGCTCCCAAGCGCAAAGGGTTCAGCCATAATCCTAGATGATAATTCAGAGCGTATCTATCCAATGAAAATGCGTCCACGCCTAACATGGCATGGCGGAGAAAGTCCGTCCGCAGTAAAAGGTCAATCAACGATATAAAACATAAAACCGTAAGCTTTTTAAACTACTTTTACATAGTAACACTATGACACAGAAAAGTCCTTTAGTAATTGGAGTAGGCGGTCTCTTAGAACAAGAAGAAACTGGAAGAATCCAAGAAATGCTACAAGCAATGAAAGATAAAGGTTGCATAGTCTATGCTCCAAGATTCAGAACAATATGTAGAGACGGAAACACCATATTATGTCCAGTTAATGGTACTTGGGTTGAAGATATAGCCTCTGTGGTTAAAGAAGCCCTCAGAGACCAACGTGTCGATCTAGAAAGAGTTGGTTTTATTGCTTCTAGCTTAGGAGCAACATACGTTGATGAATTCTTAGCATCAAATGAATCTCTCACAGAACATCAAAAACCATATGCTGCGATTGTTCCATTTGCTAGACCTCACACAGGAATCAAACCGCATATCCAAAGAATGATTGCTGGAAAAGTAGATTTGGATGTAAGTTTTCCCCATGACCGAGAAAGAGGAATAACTCGCATAATTCCAGCACGTTGTTTACAGACAGTATTAGATATTGATATTCCAAAAACATTATCAAACAAGCCAGGTTCATATCAAATAAACCCATTGACAATTATGGGACTCAAAGATGACCGTTGCGATAACGAAGCAACAAGAGAGAGGCATAAAATATTAGACGGAAAACCTGAAAATTTAATTGAACTAGACTACGGTCACAGTATCCCTCAAGAAGCAATTCAAGAAAGAATACTACAATTTATGTATAAAGGTCTAGAAATCAATTAATTTTAACATCTGCTCTATATCTCCACTTTCTTGTTCCTATATCTCCAGCCTTAACAACGCGTAAAATCTTAACCTTTTTACCAACATCAACAGCTTCAGATAAAATAAGTTCTTTCAATTTTTCAACATCTTCTTCCAAATAAAACCCATAATAATGAATAATAGTACCTTTTTTACAAACCCTAAAAGCTACATCTAAGAAACTATCTTCAAGATTAGGTCTAGCCATTACAATCCTATCAAAAACACCGCTAACCTTTTTACCTCTACCAATAACTTTCCTAACATCTCCTTGAACAACTTTAACAACATCAAGCAATTTATTCCGTTTAACATTCTCCAACGCATAACGAGAAGATTCTTTACCAAGCTCCACACTAACAATCTCCTTAGCATTAGAATGTTTACCAATAACAATAGCAAATGGAGCTACTCCTCCAAACATCACAAGAACGCGTTCGCCTTTCTTAACAAAACCAGCAACGTTCTTTCTCTCTTCACTAAGGCGAGGAGAAAAATAAGAATCTTCGACATTAAACCTAAACTCACAACCGTTCTCACGATATAATGCTTCGTGAGTTTTATCTCCATCCAACCATTTAGTCTTAAGAGTCCGAAGGCGACCAGAAAACTTACCAGTCTTCTCAAGAACAGTCGTAACACTTTTGTGACTTTTCAAATAACCTAGAGCATATTTCTTCTTATAAGAAGCAGAAGCTCCTCTATCAAATTTAATTATTGCAATATTACCAACAACATCGAAACCAATGCTCATATTATATCTTAATATTCAGAACTTTTAAAATGAATGCCTCAATCTCTTCCAAGCGTTCTTTATTTAAAGAAACCTGCAAACCATAAGAAGTTGGTTTTATAAATAACAATATCTAAAATAAAACATGAAAAGCAAAAACGGATTAGATAATAACGGTGTATTTGTTGAATTATTTGGAAATAACCCTATAATAAAAGTGTTAGACTTTCTAATAACTTTTCAAGCATTTGATTATCCTTTAACTGAAATAGCTAAAAACTCGGGTGTAAGCTATTCTACATTACAATCATTTTGGAATAGACTAGAATCGAATAACATAGTCATAAAAACTAGAAGAGTCGGAAAATCAGACTTGTTCAAATTAAACACAGATAACCCTGCCGTAAAAGAGCTAATAAAACTAGACTGGAAATTAACCATAGGTTCAACAAAAGCAGAAGAATTAGCTGCAAGATAGAAATTCACAACTATAATATGAAAAGAAATAAGAACAAAGAGAAAAATACATTAAAAGGATTTTTGGTAAAGGAAAAGGAATTAAAATGGACCCTCAAAAAATGAAAGACGAAGCAAGAAAAGAATGGATGATGAATCAAAAAGTCGAAATCTGTTCTGATAATCAAAATAAGAATAAAGAGTTTAAAAGACTATCAAAAATTACAAATGACGCGATAATTTATCACGAAGCTTACTAAGTCTGTCAATTAGCCTATCTTGATCATTTTGAGTAAAATGTCTACTCAATGGAGTTCTTTCTAAATCCTGAATACTTCTGTTTATCCTCGCAATTTTCGTAAGTTTCTCATCAGTTTCTGCCTGATAAGCCTTCTGTCTATTAATCCAATTCAAAAGAGGAGTTTCCAAAAAGAAAGCATATACGAAGACGGCAAGAGCAGTCCAAACGTAAACCTCCTTATGAAATGCTACTGATGTAGTGGCTGACAAGCCAAGATAAACCATTAAATAAAATATCCATCCAATTTTCTTAGCCCATGGATCTAAACTACTCAAAAATCCCCAAACAATCAAGAAAGGAACAAATATTGCAATTAAAATAAAAACTACCTGATATTGAACAAAAATAGTCTCAAGCCATAATCTATCAAGATTACGAACACCAAGAACTCCTACAATAACTGAAATCAAACGAAGAATGCCTTTATGACCTTCTCTAAAGACAGGAACTCTTTTCAAAGATAAATAAGAAACAGAAACTATCAAGAGAGTCAATAACAACTTCTCAAATAAAAGATAGCCATCCCAACGTTCTCCACCAAGAACAAAACGAAATAGTGGCTCAAGATTTTGTGTAATAGAGTTAAACAATTGGTCGGCAGCCGAACCAAAATAATTATAGTAATACTGTGCAGAAACTAAAGGCAAAAAAGCAAACAAAACAAACACAAGGTAAAAGTACTTAATATTCATAATAACAAAAAGACTAAAGCATATATAAATTTAGTGAAAAAAGATTATCTTGATATTTCAGCCGCAGCCTCTTCTTCACCCTTCAAAAGAGCCCTAGCCTTATTTAATGTATCCTTAGTCTTCGCCATAGCCTTACCAACATCTTCATATTCCTTATCTGACCACATCTTAACTTTCAAATACTTATAAGAATCAAAAAATCCAAAAACAAAAGCTACAAATCCATACAGCCAAGCAAGAGAAGCCCCTGAAGTAGTCAACACGTTAGCAACAACAAAATAATAAATGAAAGCAAGTAAAGCCCATGCAGCTAAACGAGTCATTGAAATAGCCATAATCGTAACTCTTCTCTTCTTATCATTCTTTCGCATAAACAATAAGTCTGCTTCTTTCTTACGATAAAACTTGTCCAAAGCACCCTTAAGTACCATAATGGGAAAGGCAGAAAGAATCAAAAGCACCGTAGTCAATGGCCCAGCAGCTAAATTAGATTTATCAATAATATCTTTAGTAAGCAAACGTGAACCAATCATACCAACTATACCAGAAACAAAAAAAGCAGAAAAAGATCCGAAGAAACCAACATTAGCAAGACTATATGTACCAACCACCCAAACTAAAAGAAAAAGAGCCAAAGCAACATACTGTGTATTCTCGTCCGCACCAGAGGGAGCAACTAACTTAAAGATACCCGTAGTGAGACTACTCGCGACATTCTGAACTACGGAAAAAGCAGTAGTTTGTCCAAAAAGCTTATCCCATACACCGGTAGTATCTAATGCTCCGGTACCACTAAGAAATACCAAAACAAAAAATGCTCCGATAATAATAGAAAAAAGACCATAAAACCAAGAGGAATCAAAAGCCCCTTTTTTACCAACCATACATGAACCAAAAGAAAAGAATATTTAAACATTTCTAAACAACAGAATGTATGCCTCTAAACAAAAAAATAGGAATAATTGCCATATTATTCATTTTAATCACAATATCTCTGGTTAGTGCCCAAACGGAATCTCTTGAAAAAAAGATAGTTTCAGGAGTAGACCAAACTCAAAAAAACATAGACTCTCTAAAAAATATAGACGAAACAAGCGGAGAATTTCTAGCTAAAGAGTGGACCGCAGTTCTTAGAAACAACAAAGCATTCAGCTGGATATACAAATTAGACCCAATCTTTAAATTTTTCATAGGGCAAGAATTTTCAATATCTTGGAAATTTATAACAGGCCTTTTAATCTGGCTGATAGTCTTATTTGCAATACTCGGATCCTTAGACGCGGTCTTTGATAACAAGATATTCAACCTTAGCTTTGGAATAATAATGTCTGCCTTAACCTCTCAATTAGCAGTCCCATATTTCATAGATCAAGCCACAAAGATATTAAAAAAAGGAACTGAGAAAACTGCAATATGGATAAATTTAACAAATATCATAATACTGATTTGTCTATTAATCTTAGCGCATAAATTAACCAAATTATTAAAAAAGAAAATAGAACAAAATAGGTTTAAAAAAAGAATAATTCGAGCGGAAGAAGCAACAAAAACAATAGATAAAGCAACTACTAAGGCTGAAAGTTTAGCCAAAGGAATGGAAGAAGAAATGCTAAAAGAGCATGGATAATTTCTAAAACAAACTCTTCTGCATGCTCTTGACACAAATAGCTTAATTAATCAATTAACAATACCTTCCCAATTACAAACACTCAATTAAAACACTAATCAAAAAGCTTCTATTGCCAATAGAAACCCTAAAAACTTATCTAACCAATATCTTTTCAACCAATATATCAAAAACACATTAAATCACAATATTTAAATTAAACAAAGAAGGAGATATTATACATTATAATGGAGCAAAATAATTCTATAAAACTATTTGAAGATAAAAGAGTAAGAGTTCAATGGGATCCGGAGAAAGAGAAGTGGTATTTTTCAATAATAGATATAATTGAAGTTTTAACCAACAGTGTTAATCCAAGAAAATACTGGAGCGTGTTAAAAACACGTTTAAAAGCAGAAGATAGTGAGTTGGCTACAAAATGTAGTCAACTGAAAATGAAGTCATCAGATGGAAAATTCTACTTGACAGATGTAGGAGACACTGAACAAGTTTTAAGACTGGTGCAGTCAATTCCTTCTCCTAAAGCTGAACCATTCAAGATTTGGCTTGCAAAAGTAGGATATCAGAGAATTGAAGAAACTGAAAACCCAGAACTAGCCTTTGATAGAGCTATGAAAACCTACTTACAAAAAGGATACTCTAAAGAATGGATCAATCAAAGACTTAAAACTATAGAAGTAAGGAAAGAATTAACTGATGAATGGAACAGAGCCGGAATAGAAAAAGAAACGGATTTTGCCATTTTAACAAATGAAATTACAAAGGCTTGGTCTGGCAAAACAATTAAGGAATATAAACAGTTAAAGAGTTTAAAAAAGGAAAACTTAAGAGATAATATGACTAATATGGAACTTATTTTAAATATGCTTGCAGAAGCTACAACAACAGAATTATCAAAAAAAGAAAATCCCTCTGAATTTGAAGACAGTAAAAAAATAGCAATAAGTGGTGGTACTATTGCAGGAAATGCCAGAAGAGATATTGAAAAACATCTAGGCAAAGAAATAGTAAGTCCAAAAAATGCAAAAGATAATCTTTCAGAGTTATATTCTAATAAAAATATAGAAATTAGAACGAGTATATCTAAAAAGAAGAAAAATAAAATTATATAGTTATCAAACAACCTATTATTAAAATCTATTAACCATTTATCAATTTCTATACTAAAACAATGTACTCTGCGCCTTCTTAGCAGTCAATTCACGTAGCTTCAAGATTTGATTTTCAACTCTTTCTTCAGAAAACTCATGTCGCGTAACAAGTATCTCACGAATTTTATCTTCATTAAATTTAGGAAAAACCACTTTATGCCTTGAAACATTTGGTTTCTTAAAAATCTCAAAAATTTCTGTCCAGTTAAACCCTAAATCTCCGTGTCTTTCTACAACATCTTGAAATATAGCAACAGGATATTTCCTCTGTTTTACAATAGCCAGAGCCTTCTTTGGTCCTATTCCTCTAACACCTCCAGGATTAAAATCAGTTCCAACCAATATAGCTAAACAAATAAGCTGATCCCATGTAATCCCTAGCTGATTAATTACTCCTTCAAATTCAATCATTTCAGGAGCAATATAAACAAATCCTGAAACAGTTTTTCTCTTGCGAGAGAGAGTTAAATTTTGAATTAACCTATTAGCCCCAACAACTAAAGCATCATAATCCTGAGAACCAACAGCATAAGCTTGTCCGCTCTTTACAAGCTCAGCCGCCTGCATCTCTCCCTCTCCAGGAGCTTGAACCACAGCAATCCCCATCGCCTCAAGTAATTCTTTACTCTCACGAATCATTTCATCATCTAACCTAGAAAGTCCGCGAGCATACTTACCCATTCCCTCAACATCTTCATCTTCCACAGCAGTTTCATATTTCTCCACCATCGTATCTTTAGTCGCCTGGCGTATTTCATGAGTTTTTCCTTTCAAAATATGATATTCCCCATCAAAAACATAAATCAAACTAATCCCTTCAAAAAGTAAAGCTATATTTCTATAAAGAAGCCCAGAAAGATGGGATGTAACTCTACCCGAAGAATCCATCAGCGGAGTTCCATCTGGCTGGCGAACACTAGAAAGAAATTGATATATTACATTAAAAGCATCAATAGCAATGGTCTTACCTTTCAACTCGCCAAAAGAAACCTCTTTGCGAGAAACCAAATCACCTATTTGTAAACCCATAACAAAACATAATATTCAAGGTTAATAAGAATTTACCTACTATCAGTCTATGCCATAAGGATTTCTAAATTTCTCTGAAAAACTAAGGACATGCCTTTTAACAAGTTGATAAAGTCGCCTTACTTCTTCATCGGGCATTATACCTTTCCTAAAATTCTCGGGTATCTCAAAATGGTTTGTCCTAAGCAATCCAAGTCGCCCTCTAATCTCATCAGGATTATTAGTTTTGTTTGGATGAAACATACCTACAATCATATTGTAAACATATTCACTTGGTTCAGGAAGCTTCAAATCTGCAAAAGAACTAACGAGAGAAGTCTTCTTTACATCTTCAGTAATGGGAACATACTTAGTTCTTTCAAAATCAACTTCAGCTTGTAAGTGGGGGTCTCTTGCTTCCTCAGGAATTCCAAGTTTATCGCCTAAATTAACATACTTTCGAGCACTCCCTATCTTACGTGCAGATTCCATTTCTCTTTGCGTTCTAGCATAATCATCCATACATAAAGAACTTTTTAACTATATTTAAATCTTCCTATTTGCCTAACTATGTAGTAACAACACAAATTGAACCCAATAAGTAAAACGTCCATAAAACAATTAAAAACTCAACAACACTCAAGAAGTAATGTTAAACAGAATAATGAAAAAGCGGTTTTTGGAACTCACATGAAAGCACACATAGTAAACATATCATCAACAGCCATAGAAGAAAAAACATTTATTCAAATATTTGGAAGACTTGAAAATGGGAAATCTTTCGCAGCTATAGTTCCATTCACGCCTTACTTCTACATAAGAGAAACAGATTTATCAAAAGCAAAAAATGTGCTACATAGCACAGTAATAGAAAAAACTAAATTCGTAAATAAAAAACAAGAAAGCGTGTTAAAAATAAGCCACGAAAACAAAACAGAATTAACAAAAATAATAAAAGCAGTTCATCAAAAAGACTTAAACACTTTTGAAGCAGATTTAAGTCCAACAATGCGTTATATAATAGACAACGACTTATACAACACTATAGATATTTCAGGCGAAACAGAAACAGCAGAACTCGTAGATGTAGTTTTCAAAAATCCAGTTATCAAACCAGCACATGCAAACATACCGCTAAAAGTAATATCCCTAGACATAGAAACAAATAAAAAAACAGAAGAGCTATTTTGCATAGGACTTTACAGCCACAATTATGAGAAAACATTCATAGTAAGCGAGAAGAAAGTAGATAACGCAATAAACTGCAAAACTGAAGCAGAAGTATTAAGTAAATTTAGAGAAGAGATTATAAAATTTGACCCAGACATAATAACTGGATGGCATGTAATAGACTTTGATTTAAACTATTTAAGAAAGAAATCTGAAGAACATAATATTCCTTTCAACTTCGGAAGAACAAACGAAAATATAAGAATAAAAATTGAAAACAATTTCTTCAGAAATTCAACAGCGAATATACCTGGAAGACAAATTCTAGACGGGCTAAATCTAATCAAAGACCCTTTCATAAAAGAAGCTCCATCAATAAAGAACAAAGAATTTAAATCCTACTCGTTAGAATCTGTATCTCAAGAAATGTTTGGTGAAGGCAAAATAATAAAAGGAAAAGAAAGGCACGACGAGATAGAAAAATTATATCAAACAGATAAAAAGAAGTTAGTAGAATATAATATCCAAGACTGCAAATTAGCATATAAACTACTAATTCAAACAAAAATACTAGATTTAGCAATTGAACGTTCTGCTTTAACAGGATTACCTTTAAACAGACTTACAGGCTCAATTGTTGCTTTTGATTCCTTATACATAAGAGAAGCAAGAAAGAGAGGGTTAGTCTCACCAACATTACATTATAAAGAAAAAGAAGAACGCATCAAAGGAGGTTACGTAATGGAACCAAAACCAGGAATTTATCACAACGTCCTTGTTTTAGACTTCAAATCTCTATATCCGTCAATAATCAAAACATTCAACATAGACCCAATATCAATGCTTGAAAAGAACGAAAAAGGAGCAATAGAAACCCCAAATAAAGTTTATTTCAAAAACACAAACGGAGTTTTACCTCAAATAATTGAAAAATTGCATAACGAAAGAGAAAGAGCAAAACGCGAGTCTAGAGAGTTATCAAGTTATGCAATAAAAACAATACAAAATTCATTCTTTGGTGTTCTCGCTTCACCGAATTGTAGGTATTTCAGTCTGGACTTAGCAAATGCAATAACTCATTCAGGTCAAGAGATAATTCAGCTAACAGCAAGAAAGATTGAAGAAAAAGGAAGTAAGATAATATATTCAGACACAGATTCAGTCTTCATAAATTCAACAGTTGAAAAGAAAAAAGCTAAAGAATTAGGCATAGAAATTCAAGAGTACATAAACAATTTCTATCAAGATTATATCAAAAATAAATATCATCGTAAATCTTACTTAGAACTAGAATTCAAGAAATATTACAGCGCATTCATGCTTCCAAAAGTTAGGAACGCTAAAATAGAAGCTGGCTCAAAAAAGAGATATGCAGGTTTAGTAGAAAATAATGGTGAAGAATCATTAGAAATAGTCGGTCTAGAGGCGATAAGAGGAGACTGGACTGAAGCAGCAAAAGACTTCCAGATAGAATTATTAACAAAAGTCTTCCATGAAGAAGACCCTATCCAATTCATAAAAAGCTATATAAAAAACATAAGAGAAGGAAAAATAGACAAAAAACTCATTTACAGAAAATCTATCAGAAAAGACCTTGACAAATATACAAAAATAACACCCCCTCATGTAAAAGCAGCTCGTAAGCTAGATAGTATGGAATCAAATCTTGTTGAATATTACATAACTGAAGACGGCCCCGAGCCAATCCAAAAACACAAACACAAAATAGATTATGAACATTACATAGAAAAGCAAATCACTCCAATAGCAGACACAGTACTCAACTTTTTTAACACATCGGTTGAAGAAATAACAAAAAGCACAAAGCAAAAAACTCTTTTCTAAAACAGATTTATCTAAGATGACTATAAATTTGAGGAGAACTCTTTTCGGCAACACGAGCCCGTAAATATTTCACTATTAAAAGTATAAGAATAATTATCAAAACAGATACAATAACAATGACTGTCCAATAACCAACATTCTTTAAAGTAGAAAATCTCGTCCCAACATCAAAACCTCCTCCAGTTGAACCCCCGCTACCCCCAACATAACTTCCCCCAGAGCTACTTCCCCCAGTAGAACTGTTTCCACCAGATTTATTTCCGCTAGTGCCTCCGCTACTACCTCCACTTCCACTACCAGAACCACTTCCACTACTTCCTGAAGGATTATTAGTAACTCTAAAACTAACAGAGGCAGTCTGTCTAGCCCCATTAGAGAAGTTAGCATAAGCAGTAAAATTATAACTTCCTACTGAAAGAGAAGTCTGACGATAAGAAAAGCTTCTATTATCCGAAGTGCTCATTGTAGTGTTAGTAACTCCACTATCCAAACTAAATTTCACAGTTCCATTCAAGTTCAAAGAAACATCGAATGTAACTGGAAATGCAGATAAATAATAAACCTCATTTGAATCTGGCTCGTTTATCTGCATAACCGGAATAATATCAACAACACTAAAATTAATAGAAGAAGTCTGCTTCTGCCCATTTGAAAAGTTAGCGTAAACAATAAATGTATAATTTTTAATAGGAAGTACTCCTTGACTATAAGTAAAGCTAAGATTATTTGTAGTAATCATTGAAGTATTAGTTGTTCCATTATCTAAACTAAATTTCACAGTTCCATTCTTGTTTAACAAAACATCAAATACGACAGGGAAAGAAGATTGCGTGTACTGACCATTGTTATCAGGTTCATTTATAGTAAGGTTACCAGAAGTAACACTTCCAAGGAAAGAAATAGAGTAATTAGTCCATCCAGTAACGTTAAACACGACAGTACCCGCATTAAGAGAAGTAATATTTCTACAAATGTTCAACGGACAAGGAGCACCATCTCTATAAATAGTCATATTAATTAAATTAGTTGGAATGCCCTCAAAAATAATAATCGCAGACTTATTTAATCCAGGACGTAGATTTGAATTAACCCCTGCATAATTAAATCCAAGACTAACATCATTACCCAAATTAGCTCCAGAGACATCCAAAGGTTGAGTAAAGTTAATCTTACTATTTCCAGAATTTGCAAATACAACCGTAGAATTAATTTTGTATGAACTAAATGAATTATCTGTAAGTTCTGTATACCCAAGTCCAGAAGATAATGAAGAAGCTATCTCCAAATCATAAAAAGAAACATTAGTATTTGTAACACTATTATTCTTCAAAGAAACAAACTGTCCATTTGATAAGTATATAAGAACAGCACTACCGAGAGAATTTGAAATTCTATTGCTCAAAAACAGATTATTTACGGAATTACTAACCACTAATCCATTAGTAAATGCCCTATCCAAAAAGTTATTAGAAAAAATATTTTCATTTGAAGATACATCCACCTCAATAGATTGATATGTATTATTAACCTTATTATCTGTAACATTATTATAACTTGAACCATATACCTTAATTCCAACCCCGGAATTTCCCAAACCACTTATTACATTCTGACCAACCACACAATAATTTGAATTTTTTAACCAAATCCCTAAAACCGAATTAACGATTGTATTTTGAGTAATCTTTGTATTTGGAGCTGGAGCACTTTCTAAACGCACAGCTTCATTAGAACCATTAATAAAATTGGAGATTATAGTGGCATTGCCCATCCTAACATCTATCCCATAAAAAGCAGAAGTAACATTCAATTTAGTAACGGTAGCATTTCTACCATCAACAATAACTGCCTGAACACTATTAGTATTAATTCCACTAATCCAATATTGAGACTGTCCGTTTAAAGTGATATTATCTCCACTAATAACGATACATGGAGAGCTTGAAAAATTCAAACTTGCATTCAAAACATAATAAGCATTATTCTGACTCAAAACAACACCGCAAGCACTTACATTTATCGCACCAGGTGGTACAGGCTGAAGTAATAAAACTGGAATTTCTATACGAAATAAAAAGAATAAAATCAAAAATGCAGATATACAAATAAAAAGCAAAGGAACACTGTAATACAATGGAACAACAGGTAGCTCAAAAGTTCTTTTATCGTTCATCAACCCTCACTTTTTAGATACATCAGCTTATTTTATAAACCTTCCTCGATATTGTCGGCGCAGTTCGGCGCTTCGCGCCTCACACTTACTGAGGCAATTTTTTTAGCTAATATAATAAAGCAAAAAAAGAAAAGATTATTTCTCGGCGATTAAAACTTTCATCGGCCAATTAAGCTCATACAAGCCACCAACTAATTTGACTCCAAGAATACTCTTGCATCCTCCTAAAGTTTTTAAGATTCTTTCTTCCAAAAGTCCAGTTAATTTAGTCATTGCATGTAATCTATATACAAAATCTCCTAAATCTGTTTCGGACTCAAATCTCCATTTTGGGTTAATTTCAACTAATCTAACTTTAGACTCTTCAAAACCTGCCAAAAAACAAAGACTTTTTACAAATTCATCTGAAAGGAATTTAACCTCATGTCCAGTAGTACAATATCTAGCTACTTGAATGTCAAAGTGTTTAGCCAAATCACTTCCTTGAAATACATCACAGATAACTGCCTTTCCCCCATATCTCAGTGCTTTGTATATCTGCTTCATAGCAGAAGTTTGATAATTGCAATGGTGAAAAGCACCAAAGCTCCATACTTTGTCAAATGATCTGGGAGTAACATTAAGTTCTTCCGCACCAGATACCTTAACCTCAACCCAAGGATAGTTAATTTTAGACTTAAGATTGCGTAGCTGATCTAAAGAAGGATCCGTAATAAGATATTTCCCCGTACTTCCAACAGACTCGGCTATTGCCTTACAAAAGAAACCATTCCCCTCGCCAAAACCAAGCACATGTTCTCCATTTCGAGGATTAAGCAGTTTTTTCATGATGTTGATATCATCCTCTCGTGCAGAGGGATACCTATCTAATGCTTCCTCGTAGAGCCTTGCTCTTACACCCCTAAACTCTATTTTGTTGTTTTTCATAAAAATCTGTCAAAAAATAGCCTTTAAAATATTAGCCGTCGTTTTACGACGGCTATAATAAACTTTAAATATAGACCAAACAAAATAGAACCATGCACGAAGAACTAAAACAATTTGGACTATCAAATAATGAAATTACATTATATATCACATTGCTAAAAACAGGAACAAGCACAGCTAACAGACTAGCCGAGTTATCGGGATTAAAGAGAAGTACAACGTATGACAATCTCTATTTACTTATCAATAAAGGTATTGTTTCCTTATCAATAAAAGATAAAGTTCAATGTTATGAAGCAGCAGAACCCCAAAAGATAATAGATTTAATGGAGGAACATAAAGAAAGAATACAAAAAATTATTCCCCAACTAGAATCTATTAAAGGAAGCGTTGGAGAAAGAACAGGAGTTACATTTTTTGAGGGTAAAAAAGGAGTCTTAACAGTTCTAAATGATATAATCGATGAAAAAAAACCATTGTGGTTTTATGGTTCAAGAAAAAAAGCAATCTTAGCATTACAACACTACCCTGAAAATTTTCTACAAAAAAGAGCAGAACATGGAATCCCCGTCAAAGCAGTCCTAGGAGAAGAAGACAAAAACGATTCTGCTTATGATTCTAAAAAAATAATGAAACTTTCCGAAATAAAATTTTCTAAAGCGTTAAACCGAATAACTACCAATGTATTTATCTATGGAGATAGAGTTGCTTTTATGACATCTACTGAAAATCCAGTAGGAATCATCATAAGAAACAAAGAAGTTGTTGAACAACAAAAAACAATATTCACAATATTTTGGAGGTTAGCCAAGAAATAAATTAAATCTCTAAAACAACGCCGTCTCTACCAACATTAATAACACGCGTTTTCCCAATGTTATCTTCCATTCCAAAAGTCTCATGAATATGCCCATGCAAAAGAAAATCGGGCTTGAATTTCATAACTGCTTTGTGAATTGAGTCGCTTCCTCTAAATCCTACAGACTCTGAAATTCCCTTTGAGGGATGCATGTGAGTAAGCATGACTTTTTTCTCAATTCCTTTCAAACCCTTATGTGCCTTTTCAAGAGTCTCAAACAATTCTTTTTCTGATATTCCAGACCTAGGGCCAATAGCAGTAGAAGAACTTCCAGCTCCGAAAAAACCAACTCCTTGATAAACTGCACCATATCCGTGAATATTTGTAACCCCATAAAGTTGGGCGATAAAATCTGTAGTTGCAAAAGAATCCCAATTTCCAGGAAGCAAAAGAACTTTCTGATTCTTATCTTTAAAAGGTTTAATCAAATTCTTGCTATCTCCAAATCCAGTTAAGTCACCGCATAAAACTACTAAATCAACTCCTTCTTTTTCAGCACGCAAAGCTAACTTTTTAGTTAGTCTGGAATCCCCATGCAAATCTGATGCTGCTAAAATTTTAAGTTTCTTTTGAGTCATAAAAATACATATAACTCGCAATTATAAACACTTCTAATCCTATATCGAATACAATTACAAAAAACTCCAAAGAAGTGAAACAAAATAACTACTATCAAAGATAACAGCACAGTAGAAAAACTTAAAAGCGATATACTGATTGGAATATAGAGGTTACAAAAGATATATCAAAATGATTCAAAAACCAAAAGAAAGCTTTGACGTTTTCTTCAGAAGAAAACCGGCATTGATGTTAGTATCTCTAAAGAAATTAACACGTGCAAGATACGGCTCAATCCTTGCAAAAGAAGTTGACTGCACTTACAGTCACGCAGTAAAGATATTGCAAATGTTGGAAAAACTAGAATTAGTAGTTTTTGAGAAAAAAGGCAGAATAAAATTAATCAAATTAACAAAAAGAGGCGAAGAAGTAGCAAACAATATAGAAAATATCAAAAGAGTAGTTGGTTAATCCCCTTGACAAACAAAATACTTAAACACATCCCTAATTTTCTGACAATATCTAGAGTATTTCTTACATTTGTTATAATTTATCTTATTTTCATAAAAGAAAATATAATTGCAATAGTAGTCATCTTTGCTATAGCTGCTCTTACAGACTGGTTTGATGGTCAGCTTGCCAGAAAATTCAAATGGGAAAGTGAATTTGGAAGAAAAGCAGATATGATTGCGGATAGGTTTTTATGGGTTGGAACTGCACTTGCTTTTATAGTATCATTTGGAATAAGTGGGAAACTAGGATTGATTCAAGGAATACAAATTTTATTTATAATGTCAAGAGAAGTTATTAGTGCCCCATTTGCGGTTGCTTATTTTATGTCTGGAAAGGCTATGCCTCATGCAGTTTATGTTGCAAAATTAACCACGTTTGTTCAAGGATTTGCGCTTCCATCACTAATATTAAGTATTTATTATCCAATATGGTCTTTCCTGTCAATCCCTCTATCAATAGCCTGCCTCATCTTAGGATTTATATCTGCAATGCATTACATAAAACAGACAAGTCAAGTAAAAAAATTCGATAAAAAATTTAAATCCAAAATAGCAAAAAGATTATAAAAGAGACAATAATATCATTAACATGAAAAAAACATGCACATTTATGTATGAAGATATGACTGACCGATTGTTTATCTCTCGCAAAGATAATTCAGATAAAATATACGGAAGTATCAGGATATTGAATATCATTTTAGATATTACTACCAAGAATGAGGTAGCCAATATCGAGCTTTTAGATACCTCCCAATATCTAGGGTCACTAGGTATAGATCCATCTATATTAAATAACCTTACAGAAGTAGAGATTTCATTCAAACAAATAAGACAAGGTTATCTCATTGTATTTATCTTAAAATCGGGTAAACAGGTGATACCTGTACCTTACAATATTCAAATGCCAAATAATAATCAAATATCAATTAGTCAATCTTGAATCTCTTCCCCAAACTCCTTTTATACTCAATAGCGTGAATTAGTAGCAGATTATTACCCTTTGGAATAGTCGCTATAGAAAAAGTAATATTATTGCTTAAAGAATAAAATAATTCATAACCAATATCTCCTTGCTTTAATAACTTCTTCTCAATAGCAAATACCTTTTCAAACTGAGAAAAGACCTCAAGTGCTCTTTCGTCAGTTATATCACGCATAGCATTTCTAATTCTGAAATTTTGAGTAAAAACCAATCTTTTATCCTGAATATTTTGTGCAATAATTTCGTCAATTTCTCTTTTATCTGTAATCAATCCAACCATCACAACACACTATTAACAAACAGTTATATAATTTTGGTGATTGATACATTTCCGCACCAAAAAAGCTTATAATTAAGCTAAACTACGACG
>CAYIGE010000003.1:0-21680 GCA_964362835.1 Candidatus Woesearchaeota archaeon | reverse complement strand
TTTCTTTTTAAAACTTTTTTTACCAATGGAAATTCTCTGGAAGCCAACTTCAGAACAAGTGGATTTGGGTTATGAATTAAAGTAATAAAATCTAGAGCATGTCTTGGTTTACCTTCTGCACTAGTGTTATAATCGAAATTTTCTTGAAATATTCCTAATTTATTCCATTCAGGAGTTACCAAGAACACACTTTCTCCAATTACTTCAAATGCCTTATGTACCATAAGCAAAATTCATTTGCATGATATTTAAACCTTTCCTAAGTATAACCCCTTTAAAGAGACAACATTACAAACATTTAAATACCTTAGATTTTTCGCTCCTTTATGATACTAAAACAAGAAGTAGTCAATAAAGTCAGAGAGCACTTTGACCTGAACATTTACGAAACCAAAGTATGGCTTGCCTTACTTTCTAAAGGAATAGTTACAGCAGGTGAAACTGCAGAATTATCAGGAGTTCCTCGCTCAAGAACATACGACGTTCTTGAATCTCTAACAAAGAGAGGATTCGCAATAATCAAAGTAGGGAAGCCTGTTAGATACATTGCAGTAGAGCCAAAAACAGTTCTTGAAAGAATGCAAACAAACACTTTAAACAAAGCAAATGAAAAAGTAACAACTCTGTCTAACTTGAAAAGCACTCCAGAATATGATGAATTAGTTCAATTACATCGTGACGGAATGACTCCTATAAAGCTAGAAGACTTATCAGGACATATTAAGGGTAGATCAAACATACTTTCTAAACTTAAAGAAATGATTGATTCAGCAGAAAAAGAAATTCTTATACATACTACAGCAGAAGACTTTGAAGACAAATCCAGAGTTCTAATGTCAATATTAAACAAAGTAGACAAAGAAAAAGTAAAATTGAAAATCTCTCTGTCAGGTGACCAATACAAAATTCGCAGATTAGGTTCAAGAAATGAACTTAAAATAAAAGAATCAGCTCAAACAGGAAAATTCTTTGTCATAGATAAGAAAGAACTTTTGTTAATGATTCATCCAGAAAACACACATGATGAAGTAGGAGTATGGGTTAATTCGCCTTATTTCGCTAGCTCATTCACAGGTTTACTAGAAAACGGGAAATAAAATGAGGAAGCCATCTTTCAAAGTCTCACAAGACGGAAAAACTGTTGAAGTTGATGAAGTTGTTTACAATTTTACTCCCTGTTCTGGTGGATTCAATCGAATCAACGGTGGACCTAGGTTACGTAGGGGGACTGCATTTCATGAATTAAGAAATGGTAATTATGGTGAAGGTTTTAAACAAGGTTCATTAGGCGACCAATCCAAGCTTCTTTTTAGTGCTTATTTAAATCATAAAGAGTCAGGAGCTAACCTAATTTTACTAGATATTGAAGGATTAATATTAATAGGGAACACGACCGCTCTTTATACGCCCCAATTAATCATAGTTCAGGATAATCCATCAGTTGAAGATGGTAAAGTAGTTATGGAAGAAAAAGGATTAGTTTCCAAATTAAGTAAGTATCCAAAAAATGGCGTAAGATTTAGCGATGATGGTAGTATTCGAGCCAGCACTCGCACTCAAATAGAGTATAAACATAGCTCTGAACAAATTAAAGGTAGTTCCTTTCCAATCTTATTAACTGGAGATTTAGATTCTCCAGAAAAAATAGCAGAAATATTAAAAATGCATAAATTAAATTATGCAACTATTTCTATTGAAAGAAAGAAAAACATTATATCAATACCTTCTCTCAGTACTATTGACTTCGGACTTGACAGCATGTCAGATTATCATAGGCGTATTGGTGAAATATGGTTACTTGGCGGAAGGAAGTTCTCTCCTTCCGAACATAGTCTTCCTATAAGTTGCTCGGATTATCCTACCCAACGTGATTACATTTGTTTATCTTTCGGAGTTCATAGGTGATAAAATGGAAGAAAACGAACCAACTCAAAGACAAGAATTGAGGCTAACTCAACAGATTGTAAAAAGTCTAGCAGCTGCCGAAGGTAGTATGTTTGAGTCTTTAAAAGGAAAAAGAGTTTATGCTTTAAACAGAGGCTTTGGAGTTACAGGCATACTTAAGAGTTATGGCCTAGATTTCATACATTTAGTAGATGTAATAAAATATTCTAATAGTACCATGATAAACCATGAAGAAATAGAAAAATATGAAAGAGCAAGAGAAGGATGCCTAGTCATACATACTAGTGATATTTTAGGAAGAGCTAAATCCAGAATAATCAATAAGAGTCAAATAGAAGAGATATGCGAATTATCAGATCTTTCTAAAAAAGACGAATAATCTCTAATCCTCAATTTTAATATTCTCTATATACATTTGTTTCATTTTATGCTTGGTTGCTTTTGCCCAAGAATCCAGATATGCTTTTAGACTCACTGCAACCTTCATGCGTGCATGAATATGTTTGTTTTTAATAAATGTAATAGCATGTCTCGTCTTGAAATGAGTAACTGCATGTTTCATAATGACTGGAGGTCCTATCCTAACTATTTCTTTTTTTGCTTTACCTACTATATACGCAACACTTCTAGTTCCGCCGTTATATCTGAAATAGTTTTCTTTTACGACAAAATAATTATTCAGCTCACGAAGTAACATATCAAAGAATTTTTTCAGCTTAGTTCCAGCAATATCCCCCGGCTGTTTATTGGTGTCTAAATGTATTGCTGCAAAGTCATATTTGCCTTTGTACTTTGTTTTAACAGCATTAATATCAATATTCTTTCTTTCAAAAAACTTAGCATTAGGATTTTTAAGAAAAGATTTAGCAGATTCTTGAAATTTACTAAATGTCTCTTGGCTTAAAGCAGCTAAAGCATTTCTTTCTTTATAAGTCGGATCGATAAGGATTATAGGGCTATGGATTTTGGCTTCATTTAATTGAATGAAAACTTCTTTAGTGTTTGGATAATATTTAGCTAAATCAATCACAATTCTTTTATCAGAAGTGACTTTAACAAGTTCGCGAAGCATTTTAACAAAGCTCTTATATTTCAAAATAAGTAATTCTATGCTATATCCAGAAAAGCCTCTAACGTATGTTTCAGCTCCATAAACTTCCTGCGCTATTAAAAATTGTTTTGCAACTCTAACCTGGTCTTCAAGACCTGAAATTCTCTTTTTAACATAAGGTCCATGAAAATAAGTCAAATCAGTAACGTTCCTTTCTTCTTGAGGTTTCTTTATTCTCATTACAGGAATAACTTCAAAATATCCAGGAGTATTTTGAATTAAAACTCTAAAATAATCGCGACTTCCATGAACTTTTTCAATTCGCATTTTCAGACTTTTAGCAACTGGAACAATAATTTTCTCAAGAATGTTAGACAAAGATTCATATTTCCAGTCAAATCTTACAAAAACATCAACATCATAATTCCCAGATTTTAATTGAGTATTTTTAGCAAAGCTTCCTCCGATAAAAACATCAGCATTAACTTTTAATTTCCTTATTTGGTCTTCAATTTTTGATATAAAATCTTTACTTATCTTAAGGATAGATTCAATTGATTTCTTATCAGGGCGTAAAACATCAATCTGCTCACGAACTATCTTTTGCAAATCACCCATAATAACCTAAGTTGTCTGTTATTTTAAAAGCTTTACACGAAACACCTTATTAGCAATTAAAAAGAATAACCAAAGATTTATATAGTAACCATGAATTACTATATAGTAACTTGAAATTACAATGGCACATAGAACTGAAAATGAAAAAAAAGCACTCCTTATTTTATTTAAGGATTTTACTAGTTATTACAATGCTAACTCTATGAGTAAGCAGTTAGGCATTTCTAGAATCGGAAGCATGAAACTACTCAAAAAACTTAAGGCAGAAAACCTACTTATAGCGAAGAAGATAGGAAAATCTACAGTATACAGACCAAATATTAAAGAGGATTATGCACTTGATATCATTATATTCGGATTAGCAGAAGAGGCAAATAATTTCAAGAGATGGAAAGATGAATTCAAAGAACTTTTTATAGGGGGAAGAATAGTTTTATTATATGGCTCTACAATCAAAGATTATTCAAAGGCAAGAGATATAGATATAATGGTAATCAGAAAGGCTGGAGATTCAGGACAGATTAATAAAATAATAAATGAGAAACAGCAATTGCTCCCTAAAAAGATTCATGCGATTGACCTCACACCCCAAGAATTTATCAATAATTTAGAAAAGAAACAGATTGCTTTGATAGACATTATCAAAAATGCTATAGTTTTGTACGGGCAAAGCAAATATGTAGATTTATTAAAAAATGTCACAAGCTTCTAATCAAGTAGACTGGTGTATTAAAAAAGCACAAAAGGAGCTGGAGCAATGCAGAAAACAAGGTCTAAAACCAAAACATAGGGGTTTAGCGAAGATACTGCCCGATATTTCAGAAGCAAGGCAACATTTAGACAAGGCAGAGCATGACTTGAAGGTAAGTGAATATTTAGTAAATGGAGGGTTCACAGATACCAGTATTAGTACACTATTTTATACAATGTACCAATGTTTCTTAGCAATAATTTCAAAATTTGGATATGAATCTGGAAACCAAACATGCACACTCTCTTTAGTAGAACACCTTATAGAAGAAAATAAAATAGCGGTTGATAAAAGATTTGTTGCTTATTTCAAGTATAAAAATGAAGATGAAGTTAATGATAGCATTATTGAAATGAGAGAACATTACACATACGGAAGTGAAGTAAAAGTAGAAAAGTCAAAAATAGATTTTTTTATAAAAGAATGTAAGGAGCTTATTGACATTACTAAAACCATAGTGTACGAACCATAATCTAACTCTAATTCATAATGAAAAAGCTTATATACTACTTACGTATATTTATGTGTATGAAAATAAGTAAGGAAGACATAGTAAGAATCAATAAAGGATTCGGAGGGAATCTCTCTAACGAATCTAGTCTAGACTTCGCATTAAAACATCAAGACAATCTAAAACTGGGCGAATACAAAAAACTTGCTTATTTGTTTAGAGCAATATTGGTAGATCATCCATTTAGCGATGGAAATAAACGCACTGCCGCATATCTCGCATTCACATTTGCAAATCAATTTGATAAGTCAATTAATAACGATTTATTACTTCATCACATATTATCTATAGCGTCAAAAAACATATCTCAAATTCGAGCAATCGAGGAGCGTCTTAAAAATGCAATTAACTAAAGAACTACACAAAAAAATAATGAAAGAAGGTAAATATGTGTTTGAAACTCTTAAAGAATATGATAAAACTAGAGAATGGCCAATAGGAAGAGCAAGAATAGATATCACTTTAAGCAAAAGAACAATTCAAAAATTAAAAGAGCTCAAGAAAAAAACAGGAAAACCCATATCTAAAATTATAGAGGAAGCCGTAAGCAAGTCATCTTAAAATTACTACTTTTTCTTTATAGTAGACAAATCAATAACATACTTACCATCTTCAAGCTTATAAACCAATAAACGCTCTTTACTAAAAAGGTTTGGAATATCAATCAAATATTTACCTGGGCTAGTTACTTTAACAGTCTCAAGGTCAAGAATAACAGGAGCATCTATTTCTTCTATGCCTGTGATTTCACGAATATCTTGCTCTATATTCTCCTTTTCTTCAGCCGTCAGGTCAGGAAAAACCTCGCCTTTCTGCTTATGAATCTGTTTAAGCTTATCTTCACTTAAATAAAAAAAGAACCTGCTCCCGCATTTAGAACAGCCAGCGAGCACTTCAGGAGCACCGTCTATATATGTTTGAGAGCAATGGATACATTGATTTGGCATTAAATTCTGCAGATTCTAGTATTAATAAATTTGACTATCCAAAAAATACTTCAATCTTACTAGGGTCTTTCTTTATCTCTTTAACAATAGAAGCAGGACCTATTACAGTTAAAGAGTTAGACTCTCCAGTCAAGCCTCTTGCAATACCGCGACGCATCTTCAAAAAGAATGATGAATCATTTCCATGAGCATCAACAACTGCAAGTTCTATACCCTTGAATGACTTTATATGATCGACCATCGCCATAGTATCCTCAATTAACCTTATCTCTTCTTCAGGTCTCAAACGACCTTGCAATATAACTACTCTATTTCCAAGAACTAATTGTAATATTTTTTTCACTCTTTCAGTTATTGTTAGCTCTCTTATTTCAGAATAGGGCATAATATGTATGCTAAATCCTCTAATCTTGGAATTTTTTTTCATTGCCATTTTAACATCATCTTTTATTTAAATCTGCTCAAACTCTCTTTGTGAGTTTGAAGATTTCATCATAAAAACTATCCATGTTAAGAGCTTTTTTAGCAGATATTCCAACAACCGAATATTCTGGAAAAGCCGCTTCCACTTTTTTCACATTTGCTTTGCGTAGGTCTATCTTATTAGCTACAATCAATACAGGGATTTTACGCGCGAGTAAATTTCCAATTATTGTTAAATTAACTTGCGAATAAGGATTTTCAGTAGCATCAAGAACAATTATAACAGCATCCACATCATCAAGCCATTTGATTGCTTCAATAATCCCTTGAGTGGCCTCTTTAGCTCTTTTCTTGGCTTCCTGTTTTCCGATGCCGTAATTTAAAAAATCTTCATAGTCTATTTTAGTTGCAATTCCCGGAGTATCCACAATTTTAAGAAGCATTTTTTTCCCATTGCGTTCTATTTCAACTTTTTCCTTAAATTGAACCTGTCTCGTTTCATGGGGTATCTCGCTAACAGTACCTAGTTCTTCTCCAGTCCAATCTTTGCATAAGAGATTAGCTAAACTAGTCTTCCCAGCATTAGGAGGACCATAAAATCCTATCTTAATGTTATCTCTTCTCTTAAATAATCCTCCAAAAAACCTAGATAATATTTTTAACATGTTTAGTTGAAAGAAGGTCTTTTAATAAATCTTGCGTCAACTGTTCCCTGTCTGTTTGATATCTGATTAATGGTCTGTTTATGCTCTTTCCTAGTAAATAATGGTATCTCAAACATAGCAACACGCTTACCTTCAATCTTTCTAAATGCAAAACTTATTCTTTCATTAGACCATTTCTGCTGACGCAATTTAGAACGTATTTCTCCATCCGGCAATCCACTTTTTCTCGCCGTATATATAAATGTAATTAAGTTGTATAAATCGTTACTTTCAGGAAATAGACTTTTCTGATAATTTCTTTTATACCATTCTTGTAAGAGTATATACATTACGAGTGCAATAACAAAAAGAATAACCCATCCAATTATCGTGAATTTAAACCATCTTTTTGAACAATCTTCTGGGCAACTATCTACAGTTTCGCCACTTTCACATATATTATTTATATTGCATTCTCCACTTATTTCTAAATCCGAATTAATTTCACTCAAAGAAGGTGCTATGTATGCTCCAAGAGTTTCAGCTTCAATATCTCCATAAACGATGAATTCAAAAGTCTGACTAATAGAATTATCAAGAATAATATAATCTATATCTGATCCAGTTATAGATTGAATCTTATAATCTAATTTATACTTTCCAGATTTCTCAACATCTTGACCTAGTATAAGATAAGTTTTAGCTTTTGGAGAATCAATTGGATTCGTCTTTATAGCGAATAGGGTAGCAATAGGTTCTGTATCAAATTCACCAACTTTAACAATTCTTTCAAATGAAATTTCAGGATTAAAATGGTCTCCCATCCATCCAATAACTTGGTCAGTGAGTTTAGAATCATCTTGAATATCTTTATTTTCAATTTGCTCTAAGTAGTTTACATTAACATTCTCATATCCAGCACTCAAAGGAATACTCTTTCCAGAACTAGTTGTAGAAACAGCAACAGGCATGTCAAGTTTAATCAAATCAAGCATAACGTCCTGAAATTGAGATTCGGTAGAAGCCATAATATAATTTTTTTCAATAGAGCTTATTTTTGATGTTAAATTATTTAAGCTAACAAACCCCTGTATTTCAGGAATAATCCATACAGGATATGAATTAATTTGAGAAGTAATATTAACAACACGTCTTTTGTATTCTACAATAGTTTGATTCGCAATAATTCTTGGGTCCCCTACAAATATTTTAAATGGTCTAGTTGCTTGCAAACTTTGATTGCTTCTTGCCGTAACAGTTATATCAAATGAAGAGACATTTCGCACAGTATAAGAATGAGGTGCTTCACTTCCATTTACTGTCTGTTGTGCCGTTCCATCTCCAAAGTTCCAAGTTGTACTAATAATATTTGCAGTAGATGATGAAGCCTTAAATCTCGTATTTTGACCAAATGCAACAACTTTAGGATTTACATCAAATGCAAAACTTTTTGTAACATTTATACTTTTTTCAAAGAGCTGATTACCATCAAGCAATAACTTAAACTTGTTTTCAGAACTTTCAACAGGTATTACAAAATCAGCTTTAGAGATGTCCAAGCTTAAATTAGTCGCAGTTATTTTAGAAGAATTATATGTTAATTCGTAAATATTGCTAGACTCTCTAACAACTCCAACACTCTTATAATCTATTTTAGCATTAACCAGATTCACAGTCTGGTCTCCTCCAAATAATTTAATCGGGATAAAACAACCATTCTTACAATTTCTGTTATAATGGCTTTCTATATAATCATCAAGAATATCTGGTAACTTCAAATCAAACATTTTAAAATACGACTCATTATTAATAACAAAATTAGGCGAAGAAGAGTACATTATAGTTTCAGCGGATAAATCAAAATCGCTATCAAATGAATTAAATCCTTCAGCCGTTCCACAATTAGGAGAAGTAGTTTCCCATCCTATTTTATAACCTTGAGCTACAGAACTAACACAAACATAATACTTTTCAGTAGATGAAGAAGAATTGCTTATTATACAGCTTAAATCTTCTACCTGTGATGACGGAGAGTGTTGTGGGAGCACACAACTTCCAAGCAATTCTTCATTGTCAGAATCATACAGTTTCATAATCAGATTTCCAGAGCCAGTTCCCTTGATTATTTTTCCACCGACTCTAAAAGCAGGAGTAGCTGGAATACTTATTGTCTCACAATATTCATTTCCAGGCGTAATAGAAGCCTCAAGACTGTTAGAAGAATCATAACACCCTCTGTGATATATCCCACAACTCTGCCCACTGTTTTGAGTATTTGTAAATACATCTTCGCCATCGGAAAGAAAATCTACATAAAGATTAGGAGAACAACTTTGAGAGGCGTCACTTCCAATATTAATCTGTGCATTTGTTATAGTTACTCCAGGACCATCTACCTTAAACCCAATAAAACGCTCTTTTCCAGAATTTAAAGAAATGCTATTAACCAAGCTCAATGAAGAATAATCATTCGCACATTCAATAGTGCTACAATTATAATTTACTCCTTCATGCAACCGAGAGTCAGATTTTATCCACCCCAATAAAGTCGCATTTCCAGGAAAGTTACTCGTAAAAACCGAATTAGACGGATAGTTTACAAAAGTAATATAAACATTTCCCCTTATCTCTTCTCCAGCAGAATAATTAGCAGAAACAGTATTACCAATATAATTTACAGCTGCAAAGACGTTAAAGCTCATAATAAAAAATAAAATCAAAGAAAAAATAACGATAATCTTTTTATTTCTTTTCATTTTTTCTTCCTCTATAAATTCCAAATGCAAAATATAAAACGGCTATGATAAAAATTGCAATCACAAATTGAACTTTTCCAAAGAAGCTTAATTCAAAGCTTAATGAACCACAAGGCACAGTAACAGGAGCACGAGTACAAGATGGTGAACCTCCACCACAAGTACTACCCCCAGAGCTTCCACTATATGTTATTGTCTTCATCCCATTAGTGCATTCAGACTGTGTAGTTGTCCAAATACAATCGTTTTCAACACACCCGCTGCCAACATTACATCCGCTAGCAGACTTTTGATATTGTCTAGCTCTAACGCCACAAGTATTTGCACCCGCAGAAGTAGTAGTCCAATAACATTCCAAGAATTCACAAGCAGCAGGATTTTTCCCATAAGAATTACGAGGTATCGCAGTATTATTATTAGAATTGCAAGCTTCTGGAGTTTTGAAGTCTTCACATTTTATAATTGGGTTAAGAGGTATCTGACAGTTATATCCAGGAGCTCCTGTTCTAAGCATACATTGAGCTCCCAAAGGACAACAATCATCAGCAGTTCCAGCTTTGACATCTCCACCCATACAAGCATTATTTTCAACATTTGTAAGAAGCATTCCAGAATCTGAATAGAAAGTATTCCCATTATTTAGGCATCTTCCCAAAGTAAAATCTCTCTTGAAGTTTGCAGATGCTCCAGTAGCATATGTAACATTAACATTCATGTGTTTATCATTTATACTATCTGAAAGGTCATCGTAATATACAATTCCATTCTTAACGCCATTAGTACCTTCATTTGAACTCCATTGCTCATTCCAATCACTATCCCAAAATGTCCAGTTGAAAAATAAACTCATATAATTTCCCTTAGCTCCTGTTTCTATTGGAATAGGTCCACCATTCCCACCAGTACCACAACCCGCAGGAGAATTTTCAGTATTAGGACGACAGCCTCCCCCAAGACAGCTAACTGTAGGACAAGTAGCACTTTGAGTTGTTTCAATAACAAAACTATCCGAAGCATTGAATGTAACGTTTTGAGGGAAATAAGGTCCCGATAATGGGGGAGTATGATACACAATAGACTCAAAGGCAGGTTGATTGATATATGCAAGAGTTTTTTTATTAGTATTATCCACAAGCAACATCTGCGATTCAGCCATAGCATATTGTCCTAGTATGTCTGTGCATTTCAATTTAACATTAACTTGTCCTGCATTAACAAATTTATGGGGAAACAGAGGCTTAATTTCCGTAAATGGAACCCCATTTTGAGGAGTTATTGTCCATTCATATTCCATAGGTCCAGACTTGCTACTGCAACTAGACACAAAGTTTATGTTTGTATCAATAAAGTATACTCCCTTATGAACTGGAGCAAGCATAGAAACAATAGGTTTTGAAGGAGAACATGCCTTGCCATCATAACCTACTTCATGAGATGTAAGAGTCTGGCTCAAATATGTTGCTTTGAAAAATAAGTCCAGTTTACTTTCACCACTCATTGCCTTTGTTAAATTAAATATTATTGAAGGGTCACTTAAATTAAGAGTAACATTTGCTTGATTACCTCCAACAGGTACAGAATAAGTAGCAATTAAATCATCTGATAAAGAGTCATCATCCCACAACTTAAATTCTACATCCCCGCTTGGAATATTCATAGCAGTTACATTCATAATTGCATAAGTTTTTGGACAAATAATTTTATCCTTTAATATTGGAGTTCCATCATAATAACTCCAGTTTGCATTAGAAATTCCAGAAGAAACCACGGGCGTATTTGAACAGCATATTTTATAATTTGTAGAACTCCCATAAACATTAGCACTAGCGTTTTCAATATGAGCATTCGTGTCGCCTGAAAGAGAAACAACTTCTCTAGCAGGCGCAGTACATGGAGTGTCTCCAGGCACACCTTGACAGACTAAATCTCCATAACAAACACTCCCTCCATAGCCACTAGTACTCGGTATCTGTGCATGAGAATTTGTGTTTGCAAATAACCCAACAACTTTATTATTTCCCGTACATGCATGAGGATTTGGAGGAGTTGGACCACCAAAAATAGTGCTGTAACAGATTAAAACAGGATAGCCACCAGCATTAAATATTTCTCCATGAGCATTAGTCACAGCAGAGATACGCATTATTGTATCATCTTGATTAATACAAGAAGTTTGTGCACTAACAGAAAAAGACAGAAAAGCGACAAAAACAAATGAAAAAAAGATAAATGTTATCAATCGCCTCATGCATTTGTGATGTCGTCGTAGCTTTATAAATATTATCCAGTGTTTTTTATCCCTTCACAACGCCAAGAGGTTTGAGTCTTGCAACCATTTTTCCAATACCCAAAGCGTCACTGACACGCACAACTTCATTTACATCTTTGTAAGCTTCCGGTGCTTCATCTACAGCGCCTTTTAAGCTTCCAGATTCTAAAACAATGTCTTTATCTCTAAGTTCTTTACCCAGACTTTCAGGGGTTATTCGTCTACTTGCTTCACTCCTTGACATGAGGCGTCCAGCTCCATGAGCCGTGCTTCCAAATGTCAATTCTTCAGCTTTTTTAGTTCCAGATAAAACATAAGAGTAAGTTCCCATACTTCCTGGAATAAATATAGGACACCCAGTTTTGCGGTATTTCAAAGGAATCTCTTTTCTCCCTGGCCCAAAACTGCGTGTGGCTCCTTTTCTATGAACACACAATTTAACCCTTTTTCCATTTACAACATGTTCTTCAATCTTAATTATATTATGAGCAATATCATAAATTAAATCTAAATTATTTTTAGGAAAATAATTTTTAATAATCTTTCTCAAACTAAATGTAAGCAACTGTCTATTTACAAAACCAAAATTAGCAGCAGCACGCATAGCAGACAGATAGTCTTTACCAAGTTCTGAATTTATCGGAGCACACACAAGCTCTCTGTCTGGCAGTTTATCAAATCCATACTCTTCTTCCATTTTCTTGATATAATCAGAAGCAACTTGATGTCCTAAACCTCTACTTCCAGAGTGAATCAAAAAAGTAACTTTTCCAACAGAATCAATTCCAAAAACCTTGCCTATTTTTTTATCATAAACTTCTTCAACAACTCCAATTTCCATAAAATGATTTCCAGCACCTAAACTACCAAGCTGATGCATTCCTCTACCCTTAGCTCTCGCAGATACTTTGATAGGGTCAGATCCAGGCATACAACCGTTATCCTCAATTCTCAATAAATCCTCTTTAGTTGCAAAACCCTTCTCAACAGCCCAACTAACGCCTTCTTTCAAAACTTTATCAATCTCTTTAGGGGTAAATGAAAACCCACTCTTGACTCCAACTCCAGAAGGAATATCTTTCCCAAGTGATTTCATAATCTCCTTTCTTTTCTTCATAAAATCAACAAGTTTTATATCAGAAACAAGAAGTCTTATTCCGCAGTTAGAGACTATAAATCCATTTGCTACAAAGTTATGATTATCTTGAATATTAAAATCATAAACTCTACATTTACCAAATATCTCTTTTTTGCTAACAAGAGTATCAAAAATTGATCCATAATCTCTTAATTCTTCTAATTTTTGTTTTTTAAATTCTTCAAAAGAAATAAAGTCTAGATTAATTCTTTGACCAGCATTTTCATAATAATGTCTTTCTACAAATCTTTCATTTATCTCTTTGCCTAAAATTCTTTTTACTTCGGATAATTTAAATCCTTTTTTTCTATATTCTTTAACTCTTTTAGACAATTCTTTTCTCTTATTATTCTCCTGTTTTTTAATAAGAATGTAGAGGGATGCAATATTTGCCATGTTCCTTCTTTTTTGATTGTATTCAAAGCCTATTTTTCTCCAGAGATTTAGTATATCTTCCTCTCCCTTTACAAATAATCTAAATCTTCTTGTTTTCTCACCATATTTATTATAGAAATCATCCATTTCACTTATTGCAGTCTTTTTAATTCCAAATTCTTCTAAAAGTAAAGAAATTTCTATAAGGAAGTCTCGAGCATTTTGACTGAGGGCTTCAATTTTATTTTGGTCAATAGTCGGGCAGAAAAAACTAGTTTTAGAGCTCGTTTTAGGAGTGGACATTTCTGCTCCAAAAAATCCTGCTAAAAACAATCTTTTGATAACTAAATTCGACTTTTTAATCCATTCTGGCACTCTAACTTCCTGCCTCGTTTTATTCCCTAAAATCAAACCTTTATTTTCAAGCAAGATATTAAATTTTTGAGAGTTAATGTGCAGAGAATATTCGGTATTATTAAACTTAACCACCCCATATTTAGTTGTGATCGAATGATTTTTATTTCTTGAATAAATATATGAATTAACTCCCATCCTTGCTAAATCTTTCTTCATCACTTTTAAGTCCTCCTCACAACCATAAGCACAGGCACGTAACCCATATTTTGATTTACAAAAAGAGCCATCTCCAAATAGGTAACCTATTATTTTAGCCAATATAGCTTCTTTTTCATTTAATGGTTCATTAAAAACCACTCCCTCAAACAAATCAATAGCTACAGTACTTCCCATTTTAATATTTGAAATTGTTTGCATTCCATCTTTAGTTAAAAATGGATGATCGCCAGTTGATTTTATTTGCATTCCAGATGCTAAATTTATTTGATAAACAGAATCACATTCCTTCGACATAAATAAGTTAATTGGTTTACTTTCTATTTTTTTACTTTCAATATTCAAAGTAGGAAGCTGTGTTGAGAAAATCACTTTCTTTATTTTCATTTCATTATTTTCTACATCTACCTCCGATTTGAGCATGTCAAAATCTTCCATTTTCATAGAAGCTCCGAATTCAGTGAGTATTAGAGTATCTCCAGTTAGGCAATTTATATCGTACCCTGTTTGACCAGGAGAAACGACTCCCTTCTTCAAATCATAAGCTGATACTCCTCCAATGCAGGCTCCATAGCCCTGATGAGCATCTGGAAGAACAACAACCTGTCCAACTACTCCAGGCATCATAGTCATATTCTTAGCCTGCTCAAGAGTCTTATCTTTCTTTATACTCTCAATTATCTTTTCAGAAGCATAAACTCGCACAGGCACATTCATTCTCCCTTCACGAGCAATTTCATATATGTTTTCAGAAATCCTTTTCACTTCAGCCATACATAATCATTTCATTTGCTGTTTAAATATCTTTAAACATCCACTACAACTTGAGCTTCCCATTTCTTATCTTTGATTTGTTTAACATACATCTCCGCATAAGTCGGAGACTTAATTGCATCTAAATCTGAATAATTTACCGAGTCGTCTCCATAAACAGTAACATTAAGTTTTTTTCCACCTTGCATTTTGACTTTAACTCTGCACACAACAAATCCTTCAGCGTCAAATAAATATATTAATTGTTCTATAAACTGATAAAGCAAGGATTCATAATTTTTTTCATATACAACAAATTCTTTAGTTTTAGAATCACTAATCTCCCCATTTCTTGAAAATATTGATGACACAGCTAAAGCGCAGTTTTCAAATAACTCTGCAATATCAGAGCCATAAGCCCTAAACTTAACGTCTCCGGTATGCTCAAGAAACTCAAACTTTTTAACCATTTTCAGCAACCCACAAAAACAATCTTAACTTAATTGGATCAAACTTGCCTTTATCCGCACTTATAATTCTCTCTGCAGAATATACATCTCCTACAAAAGTAGACTGCCCACAGACACTACTTATATCACACGCACGCAGTTCAAATAAAATATAATCCGGCAAGCTCGCATTGATAAACGCCGTAGTTTTAAACATTAGCTGAACTTTTTCCTGACTAGACATTATTTCAGAACGCAGATTTTCTCTAGTGCCTATATCCGCTAAAATATCTCTTGCAAATTCTCCTAAATCTTGAGTCTCTTGTTTCGGAACAGATTGTCTATAAAATAATATAAGCATTACCGATAGTATGCTTATAGCAATGAGAAGTTCAGCAATACGTATAAATCCACTTCTATTTACCATACAAGAACCCTCAAATCTACATACTCTTTTTTACCAGACTTACTTACCATCTGAAGGCGCTCACTCTTAGAAAGAACTTCAGATTTTTCAGAGATATTATTTAATGCAGTAATCTCATATGTCTCATTAAACTTAACTACAAACCCAAAATTAACTCTATTAGGGAGATTAAATTGCTTTTTCAAACCAGTATAATTTGAAAAATAACTCTTATTTAAATTATCAAATAATGCTTCAAAATTTAATTTCTCAATTTCAGAAGAAGAAATTTTATACCCTCCCATTTCTCCAGGATTGCTTTCTCTAAGAAGTGTCGTCTCCCCAAGGGACACACCATTAGAAAAAACGGGAGAATATTTTATCCTTACAAAATTATTTTCAGGAACCGCAAAATGAACTTCAGTACCAAATTTATAAGAACCCGTTAAATTTCCATAAACATCTTCAATACTTGTATTAAAATTAACAGGAACTCCGATAATATCTATAGCAACTTTTTCACCCACAGGAATATCCAAATCAATAGACACCGAGTAAGTTTGAAGGTCGCTTTTAGTTGCATCATCAATCTCTATCCAAGCGTAATCAAGAGTAGATTTCATGGTTCTATTGCTTTGCAAGGGGTTAAAAAATGCAAATGCAAATGCAACAAACGCTATAAAAATCACAAAAGATATTACAAACTCAATGTGACTCAACCCTCTTCTTTCCTTCATGCAAGGCAGGAGGCAACTTAATTTATATAGGTTACCCCCAATTTAATACAGATGGAAAGCATCATATCCGAAATAAAACACAAACCAGAATTAAAAGACCTTCCAGATAGTCTCATAGAGAAGACGTTAAAAGAGTGTTTATCAAAAAACAAAATTCACATTAGTTCTTCAGCAAAAGAAAGGAAGATAATAATAAAAGAAGTTCGCTCACAACTCCGCAGATACGCAGGACAATATGTCTCAAAATCAAACCTCAAAAAAAGAATATCTCTAATCTCGCAAAACAAAATTCCAGAGCTATTAAAAGAGCACACCTCAACTCGTGAAAGAGCAGTAGACTACAATGAGATAAAGAATATAATATCAAAAGTAAATCCGAAAAGCATTCTAGACCTTGGCTGCGGTCTAAATCCATTAGCAATCGCAAATCGCAACATATTATATCACGCTTATGACATTAAAGAAGAAGACCTCAATATAGTACGCGAGTATTTTAAAAGAGAGAATATCAAAGGAGATGTGCATAATATAGACCTAAGAGAAGCAATTAGTTTTCCAAAAGTTGACTTGTGCATTATTTTCAAAGTTCTAGACATTTTAGGAGACAACAGAAATAAAACGGCAAAAAGACTCTTAACAGATATAGAAGCAAACACACTCCTAATCAGCTTTGCAACACGAACTCTTTCGGGAAAGCCAATGAACAGTCCTTACAGAAGATGGTTTGAAAAAATCCTAAACGACCTAAAATATCATTACGAAGTAAAAAGAATGAAACAAGAATTAATTTATATTATAGAAAAGCCTTAGCGCCCGTGGAAATTAGAAAAGCCGTAACAGTCATAATGAAAGAATGTTTTACTCCTGCTTTTATTGAACCTTCAGATAATTTTCCTATAGCGAGCCCACTAAATACTCCTTGAAGTAAAAGCATATACAATAAAGGTCTTGAAAGTTGGTCTGTTGTAGGTCCAGCACCAGAGCCTACTCCTAAAGCACCTAATTCATTAGAACTTTCCAAAGTAAAACCCCCAACATTATTTACATCTTCAGTTAAAGGGATAATCTTAAACTGCATAACTAACATAATTCCTATAAATATAAAGAAAATGATATATCCTTGAACTACAAGATTTGATATAGTCGCGGTTCTTTCTTTCTTCAATTTCTCTATCTGATATATAGATGAAGCAACAGAGTCCAATATAGTATCTATCTTTCCTCCGGCAACTTCAGCTTCCTTTATCAATCCGATAGCCCTCTTAACAGTCACACTTCCTATGTCGTTAGCAAAAGTATCAAGAGCCTTAGTCATAGGAATTCCTATTGAAATTTGATTAGCGAGCTTAACGATATTTTCAGTAAGCGAGCCGAAGTTCTTGCTACGCATATTTCTTATGCTCTGACCAATTGGCGTCCCGCCTTTAACATTTTCTGCAAGAGCTCGAGCAAATTCAAGAAACTGCTCATTTTTCTCTCTTTCCTGATTTGTCTCCATTATTGTGCTCATCACAAATGGAAGCGCAAGCACAGCAACAGAAATTCCAATAAGAAAGTAAAATAAGTTCTCGCCCCTAAATAAGATTAAATCTACAGAAAGTATTACAAGTCCGAATATTATTCCTATCCAGTGTGTTTTTCCAAGTATCATGTTTTTTGTAAATCCATTTTAGTATGTAGGCTGTTTCATATGAAGGAACGCCAAGAATAAAATATTAACCATCGCCACTATTCCTATAATTGCTGTAGTCATTTGAGTCGTATTAAATCCTGTGCTTATCCTTGAAATTGAGATAATAACAAGTAACATCATCATAATCATAGGAGTAGCAATAACTATACTAATATACAAGTCCATAAATGTTTCTGCTGATTTGGTTGCTTTCTCACGCTCAAGTCTGTGTTCTAAAAGAAGGCTTTCAGCTCTTTTTTCAAAAAACGTGCGCATGTCTCCTCCAGAGTTTATTGTCACGCTCATTCCATTAAGCAATTCTGAAAATTTAAGGCTTGGAGTGGACATAGAGATATTCCTCAATGCTGTAGAAAGGTCATATCCATAAATGTTAGTTTGATTGAGTATCTTTCTAAATTCTCGCCCGGCAAATTCATATTCCTTATTCATAGCAATAATCTTGAATATTTCTATCGGTTCAATTCCACTTCCAGAAATAGAAGCCATGTGAATAACCACAAACGGTATTTCCTGATTTATTCTTTGAGCAGTAGATTTCTTTTCAGCTCCAGGATATGAATAAAACAAAATAAATGTCAAAGCAGGAGTCAAAAAAGGAATAAAAATTACTTTTAAGAAGCGCAATAGATAAGAGCCAGAATACAAATGAATAGAGAGCTCAAGTACATTTATGCTAAAAAAGAAAAAGAAAATCATTAAAAAAATCCCCAAGAAAAAAGCAATAGCTGTGGAAAAGAATAGCATAGACAAATAAGTTGTTGAAAGAATATTCAAATTGCTTTTACGCAAATCTAATCTAAGAGACTTAAATGCTCCTTGATCAACAAGTCTTTGAGAGAAATCTAAAAAAAACTTGTTTGATATTTTCCCATATAAATTAGAAGTCTGAAACTTATAAGCATCAGGCACAACAACTTTCTGTTGTTTTTTTACTTTTTTTAGAAGTTCTTCATTAATATTAAGCTCTTTCAGAAATTCTGCCTTACTTCTTTCAGAAACAAAGACTTCAACTTCTTTTTTAATAGCAATTTTCTCAAAAGAAGGAGCACTCTGAATTCTAGGCTCAAGTTTTTTAGCAGGAGTTATACTTACTAGTATTTCTGGAATGCTGTTATTTAGAATTTTAATTCTTTTAACCAGAGAATTTATTATTTTTCCATAAATTCTGGCTTCTTCAAAGTCAAACTCTTGACTTCTTTGATAAATACCATTAAGCTCGTGAATCATCATAATTTCCACATCTAAATTCTTTATGAGTGCCTCAATCATAGCAGTCCCTCCATCCTCTTTTGCAAAGCCCCAATTTGTCTTTTTATCTTCAAAACACCTTCAAAATCCTGTTTATTGAGACAGTCATTAAGGCTATCAGCCAGTTTACGCATCTCTATTAGTATTTGATTAACCAAAGAAACATCCTCTTTTCTCATGTCAACATTCATTAGAAACCAAACTTTTTAAAGTGTGGGGAGTCTCAAAGGTGTTAGCTATACAAGTCCAAACTTTTGCATAACTTCTTGTGGATTTCTATAATAATCTATAATTATTTTTTGGACTTCTTCAAACCCAAACACTTTTCTCTGATACAGAGCATAAAGCAATTTAGACCTTTGAGAAAATTCATTTTGCAAGTCTTCTATGCTTACACCATTACGAACAGATATCTTCTCAAACACCTTGCTTTGTTTCTTAAAGTAGAAAATATCTTGAGCGGCATTCCACATAAAGGGAGTATTAACAAGAACAACGCCATCGCTCTTCACATTAATTATCTCAACAATTTCTCTTAATCTTCTGGTTTCATTTTTATTAATTATTGTATGAGTCATTATAGCAACACAATCCAGCGAGTTAACAAGAGTTGGAGATAATTCTATCGGCGGAGTTTCTAAACGTCTTATCAAAGTATCAACGGAATCTGCGTGCATTGTGCTTATGGAAGGATGTCCGGAAGCCATACCTTGGAACAATACGAAAGCTTCTCTACCCCTAACTTCTCCAACTATAACATAATCAGGATTTTGACGAAAAGAATTTTTCAGCAAATCAAATAAATCTATCTCTCCAACTCTACCAGTGCCAATTGCAATTCTAGCAACGGCAGGAATCCAGTTCTCGCGAGGCAAGTTTAACTCTCTAGTATCTTCAATGCTTATTACGTGAGCTTCAGGAGGAATGAAGAATGCAATTGCATTTAACAAAGTAGTCTTACCAGATGAAGTGCCTCCAACAATGAATATATTTGATTTATACTGTATCAACATCCAGAAATAAGCCAACATTTCAGGACTCAAAGTATTGAAAGCTATTAATTGAACAGGAGTCCATGGGATTTTTGAAAACTTGCGAATAGTGTCAAAGACATTCATTGGTTTATTGCCTGCCACAAAAAAAGTGCAGGGTGACAATTCAATATCATAAACTGGTTCTTTATTATCAATTATCTCTACACGATTTATTTTTACAAATTCCTGACAAGACTCAAGCATCCATTCTATCGTATTTATTTCATCTTTTACAATATTCGAATTTTCGTTTTTCTTAATTTCTTCTAATAATCTATTTACAAAACTTTTTGAAAAAGTAGAATAAGAAAATCTATTAAAATTAACATTGCATTGTTTCACTAACTCTGTTTTAGGCATACCCAATTTTTTTATAATAGAAAGAATTGGATTTGCGGGAATTCTTTCATGACGTATAAATGTCCTAGAGTCACTTTGATTTTCAACTAACAACTTCAATTTTTCCCGTTTTCTTAGTTCATCAAATCCCACAATTTCCATAAATTGTCTGTAATAAGGAGAGGGTATGTTTAGCCTATATCCATTTCCATCACCACTCCTCAGATAACTATAAATTCCTAGTCTTGCAAGAAGATATGTAAGTCCCTCCGCCAGTTTTTTAGAATAAGTTCTGTAACTTAATCCAGAACTCACAGTACCATCTCCATCAAACAGTCCCTTTATAAATGAAGAAATAACTTTATTGTCAGATTTTAATATTACTTCAGGTATCTCCACTATACCAGATTTTTTCCCAAATGGGACTCCGAATATTTTATTAAAAAAGAATGGAGCAAATACATTGCATAGATATATTCTGGTGCCCCCATAATAAGAATCAAATCTTCCAAATATTTTAAGTAATCTTTCTTTAACAGATGCTCTTACTCCTTCTTCAAATACGGAGAAATCTATCGAGCCCTTAGAAATATGACCATCACTTATTAGAACACCTACGAGATAAGCAAGATCTTCATCTATTTCTTTAGGCACTTTCATCGCTTTTGTTCGATTTTTAGTCCCACCACCGTAAACCACGACTTCTATATCTCCCAAGTTAGAAAAGTCAATTTTGTTATTTTGACATAGTTCATCTGCAATTTGGAAAGCGATAGAGTTTCCTCTAGAGACTATTTCATAAAAATAGTGCTCCGATACCCCGTATTGCTCTGACAAGACTTGTCTGTATTTTCCATTATTTGTAGCATTTTGGATTTCTTTAGTAGCCAGCATTTTTATCTGCAGATTGCTTGCTATGCATATTTTCTTTATATATGAAAAATCTTTCAAAACAGAATAAACATCGATCTTTTGTCTATATCCACTAACCTCTATTTTCTTAGGAACCGGAATATACATTCCCTCTTTCAAATCCTTAGCCTCAACTAAATGTAGAGAA
>CAYIGE010000002.1:0-23084 GCA_964362835.1 Candidatus Woesearchaeota archaeon | reverse complement strand
TCTTAAAAAGAATTCTTTTGAAATATTAGAAAAGTGTAATTTTAAAATAGAAGAAAAAAAGATTGACACACTTCCGAAGTTTTTAATTCCAGAAGACTTAATCGAAAATTTTACTTCTTGGAAAAATATGGAGGTTGAAGAAGTTTTAAAAATTTCTTACACAGATAAAGATGAAAGATAAGTGTGAATATTCAGAAGAAGAGTTATTTCTAATTTTTATAGCTTTCAGAGGACTAAAAAAGATTGGAAAGGATAATGATCAAATCTACATCAAGAGACTAAAATTAGAACTTGATAGGATAATTGAAAAGAAGTTTACAAACTATTTTCTTATAGTTTGGGACTATATAAAGTGGTCACACACCGTTGGTATAATGACTGGTCCAGGAAGAGGAAGTTCGGGTGGAAGTCTTACAGCACTCTGTCTTGAAATAACAGAAATAGATCCGATAGAACATGATCTTTCATTTACAAGATTTATCTCTTCAATAAGAAAAGATATTGCTGACTTCGACATAGACTTCGAAGACGAGAGAAGAGATGAAGTTTTTGACTATCTTAAAAGTAAATATGGAGAAAACAACTTTTCAAAAATAATTACATATGCAAGATTTCATCCAAAGGGTGTTCTAAAAGATGTTGGAAGAATTTTTAGTATTCCAAGCTTTGAAGTAAACAAGATGTGTAGCATGATTATTGAAAGAAGTGGTGGAGATGCAAGAGCTTCATTCGCACTTTCAGACACCTTTTTAGAATTTGAAGATGCAAAACGCTTTAAAGAAAAGTATCCGTTTGAATCTGAAATAGCGTTGGGTTTAGAAGGAAGTATAAGACATAAGTCTGTTCACGCTGCTGCTGGAATTGTTTGTAATAAAGAGGTTGGAATGTTAGTGCCGATCACGAAACTTAAGGGTGAAATAGTTACCGAGTTTGAAAAACAGCAGGTTGAAGATGCAAAACTTGTAAAGCATGATCTCTTAGGATTAAAGACGCTTACAGTTATCAATGAAGTAAAGAAGACTTCAGGGTGTAATCTTCCAAAAGTATTTAACGATGAGAAAGTTTTTGAAGAAATATTTCAGAAAGGAAATTTTATAGGAACATTCCAATTTGAACAGGTTGGTATGGGAAAGCTCGCAAAAGAAGTTAAGGTAAAAAACTTTACAGAACTTGCAGACTGTAATGCACTTTATAGACCTTCAGCTTTACATAGTGGTCAGGCATCTCTTTATATTAAAAGATCACAAACAGGTGAAGATAATATTCCATATCATCCACTTTTAAAAGAAATAACCCAGAAAACAAAAAATGTTATTATCTACCAAGAACAGATTATGAAGATTCTCTACAGCATAGGAAAAATGAGTTGGAGTACCGCAGAAATGAGCAGAAAAGTGATTACAAAGGTGAGAGGAAATAAAGCTTTAGAAAAATTAAGAGTTGAATTTATGAAAAATGCTGTTGAAATGAGTGGACTTTCAGAAGACGAAGCTGAAAAGATTTTTAACGTTGTTACAAATGCCGGATCATACTGCTTTAATGCTTCACACAGTTATGCATATTCTATTCTCTCTTACTGGACTGCATGGCTTAAATATTACTACCCAACACACTTTTTTTCGGCACTATTAAGACATGAGAATAACGAAAAGAGTATTTTCGATTATATTCAAGATGCAAAAAAGTTTTTAGTAAACATAGAATATCCAGAAATCAATATGAGTGAAGAAAACTATGTTGTTCGTGATGGCAAAATATATTCTGGATTAGTAAGTATTAAGAAAATAGCTGACAGAACAGCAAAAAAGATTGTTTCTGGACAACCTTATTGTAGTATTGAAGATTTTAGAAAGAGATGCAAAGTTTCTGATGAGATCTTTAAAGGACTAGCAGTTTCTGGAGCGTTTAGGTGTTTTCAGGTTAATAAAAAGTCAATCTTTTTTGGACAGAACTTTGATGAAGACTTTTCAGAAATAGAAGAGGCAAAGTTGATTTTTCAATATACAAAGCTTATTCCAAATTTTGACATCAAAAAGTCTTTCAATTTTGGAGATTTGAAATTTACAAACATTTCAGATCTTTCTGAAATTGACGGTGACAAGCATAGAATTGTTCGTGGAATTGTAACAGAGCAACTTAACAAGGATAAGCTTCTTAGAATCGACGAATTAAAAAGACATAAACACAGTTTTGAAGCACATATGATTTATCTTAATGTTAATGATGGAACCGGAAACATTGCAGTCCAGATAAATCCACATACCTATGAAAAATATTCAAGACTTTTAGAAGACACAACGAAAAAGCCCATCATCGCATTCGGAGTCATCAGCAAAGATGGGAAAAAGATGTATTGTGACCTTTTGCAATTCATTGGGGAAAGCGAAGATGTTACAGAATATTTTTTAAAAACAAACAATTTACATGTTGGAGAAGCTCTTGTTAGTTCTGCAGTTCCGAGTGTAAGTAAAAAAGGAAAAAGCTATTATAGGATAAGACTTAGTAATGATATAAACGGATTATGTTTTAACTTTTCGGAGAAGATTTTTCCTGGAATAAAGGTAAGATTTTCTCAAAATGAGAAGCCTTTTTTAAATGTTGTTAAAGTTTAATTGGAGGAACAATGGAAAAAATCTTATTTTTGGACACAGAAACTGGTGGACTTGATTGTAAAAAGCATAGTCTTTTGACTGTTGGAATGATTGCTGTTTTGTATAAAAACAAAAGCTTTGAAATTTTAGAAGAATTCCATGTTGGAGTAAAGTATGAAAAATATAATATTGAAAAAGAAGCCTTAGAAGTTAATAAGATAAATATTGCAGAACACGAAAAAACTGCTTTTTCAAAGGATGATGTAAAAAAGGCTATAAAAGATTTCGTTTTTAAACATAAACTTTCAGAATGTTTACTTGTTGGACATAATCCAGAATTTGATATTGGATTTATGAAAGAACTTTTCAGTGAAAAGGAATATCCGTTTTACAGACATTACATTGATACAAAACAGATTTGGTGTTATTTGAAATTTAGGGAGAAAGTTCCCCCTGGACTCTACAATCACCTTAAGGATATTTCGGAATATTTCGAAATTGATTATTCAAATGCACACAACGCTCTTACAGATTGTAAGATAACTTTAGAAGTCTTTAAAAGACTAGTAAACTTAGAGTAGGGAGGAAAAATGGTAGTGAAAAAAGCAAACAATGAATATATTGTAAACGAGGAAATAGAATTTTTAGGTGCACCTGTTGGTGATAATTTTGTTGAGCCAGAAAAAAACTTATGTGGACACGAAAACATAAAGGTTGAACTTTTAGGTTCTCCAAATTATAATGAGTGGATTGAATGTGTTTTCTATAATTGCTTTTCTACATGGAATACGACACCACACAAGCCTGTCACAAAGATGATGAAAGAACTTTCTTTTGAAGAAAAGGAAAAGAAAGTATTATACATGCTTACGAAAAGACCAATTAGTGCTGTTTTAGAATATGGTATGTTTGCTTTTAGAATGTCGGGTGTACCAAGAAGCTTTACACATCAGATTGTAAGACACAGACAGATGGCTTTTAGTCAGCAAAGTTTTAGGGTTAGTTCATGTTATTCTGATCCGATAATGGCTCCACAGGAACTTTTCGAGATGGAAGATGAAAAGTTAAAAAATGAGTTATTGGATGAGTGTGGTAAACTTGTTCTTGAGGGGAGAAGAATATACAAGAAATTAATTGAGTCAGGAATTTCAATGGAAGCCTCAAGAAATTTTATGTTTATGGGAACTTGCACAGAACTTGGAGCTGTCATGAGATTAAGAGACTTAATAGATTATTTTAGAAGCAGAACATCTGACATAACACAAGATACACATACATACATTGTTTGTCTTACAGCTGAAGAACTTAAGAAAAAACAGCCAAAGTTTTTTGACTTTGTCTTGAAAAATTGTAAAGGACTAGAAGAAACGATGAAAAAGTATCTGTCAGAATAGTTGATAATACTTTTTATTTTTTTATTTCGGAGGAAAAATGGGTGTAAATGAGGAATCTAATTTCAGACTTTCTGTCTCTAAGATAGAAGAGTATCTCAAATGTCCTTATTCGTTTTGGCTTACTAATATTAAGAAAGAAGAAATTAAAACTGTTCCAAAACAACTTCAGGAAGGAATCGAGAAACACAAGATGTTTGAGGATGTCGTTAAAAAGACAAAGAGTGAATTAAAAACTAGTGATAATTCAATTAAGGCTTTGGAAAAGAACATTGTCTTAATGAAAGATTTTAAAAAATATGAAAACGATTGCAAGAACTTTATGAAGTTTTGTAAGAATATAGCTGAAAAGGGTGGAAATCCTCTGCCAGAGTTTTCAGAGATTAAAATATTTAATTCTGGACTTAATTTGGCAGGTGTTATTGATAGAGTTGACTTTGATGGTAAGAATGTTTTAATTTTAGATTACAAAACAGGAAAAGACAACAATATAGATAATTATTATTTTCAACTTGCAACATATGTTATTCTGTTTGAAGATGAATATTTTAAAAGCGTTTCACATTGGGGAATTTTTTTTACAAAGTCTGGAAATTTTTTAATTGAACCTGTTAATAGACTTGTTGTACAAAATGCAAAAGACAAAATCATGCTTTCTGAACAGATGATATCATCCTCTGTAAAAACTAAATATTTTCCAAAGACACCAAATCATCTTTGCAATTGGTGTACGTGGTACCAGAATAAAAAATGCGATGGGAGGGATACAGAGCCTTTCATTAAGGTGATTTAAAATGGAAGAAAGAAAAAAATTTCTTTTAAAACATCCATTTTTTTATCTCCTCGCTTCTAGAGATGGAAAAAGTTATACGTTTTGTTGTAAAGATGGTGAATTCAAAAATTATGCAAAATTTTCGCAGACATTATCTTTTTTTGAAAAACATTCAATCTTAAAGAATAATGTTTGTGGAAGAAAAAAACTAATAAAATTTACAAAAAAAGGTAATGAGTTGTATAGACTTTTCTCGGAATTAAATGAGGTATTAAATGAAAGAATTAATAAGCTTTAAAAAAGAAAGATGTAAGGATGTTGCTTTTCCAGAAAGAGTTATTTGTAAGTCTGAAAAAGACTTTTTCAATAAGATAAATGTTTTTAATGGAAAAAAGGAAAGAGTTTATTTTTCATTATATGATTGTGATGAAAAAAGGGATTATTCTTTGGCATCAGTACACATTATTGGATTTGATCTTGATAGCGAAAACGCATTGGACAATCTTATTAAGATTTGGGAGTATTGTAAAAAAAATAACTACAAAAGTCTCTACACTTTTAGTACAAAAGGTTTTTGGGCTTACATATTTACAAAAAATTTTGGTGGACTAAAAAATAGAAAAGGAGCTTTATATTTAGCAACACACTATATTGCAAGAGAAATTGGATTATCTATTTCAAAAAATAAAGATTCAGATCTGGACTTTCACATAATTGGTGACTTGGCAAGAATTTCAAGACTTCCAAATGGTTATGATGCTGGAAGAAAAAGATTTTGTATCCCAATCACAATTGAAGATATGAAATCTGGTTATCAATCAATTCTAGAAAAGAGCAAAAAACAATGTTTTAATTTTATTTATTACAACTCAGACTTTTTTGATATTAGTATGTTTGATTCTGTTCCACAAGTTAATGTTGAAGTTGATAGGACTTTCGAAATTTCTTTTAATAGAAATCATGCAATTGAAGATTTTTTGCCATGTGTTAGAAGTTGGTTAGAAAGTCCAGAGTTGGCAGTTAATAAAGCAAGACGTTTTTTTGCAGTTTATTGTCGCGAAATCGGAATAGACAAAGAACTCTGTTTGGAGTTAGCAAAAAAGTATTGGGGAGAAGTTTTAGATAGTAGTGGAACAATGACAAAATTTGATGAGTTTGTTTCAGAGAAACAAATAGAATATGCTTACAGTAGCAATGTTTTTTTTCCAAATTGTAATACTCTTATTAAGGTTGATTTATGTCGTGAAAAATGCAAACTATATGCTGGTGACAACTGTCCGTTGTATAAGAAATGAAACTCGATTTTCAATTGTTTGTTGATAGTAGGGAACCAGATAGTATTTTTAAAATACTTGATGATCTTAGCATTTCTTACAAAAAAGAAATGCTACCAGTTGGAGACTTTGTTTATAATGATATAGTTTTTGAAAGAAAGGAAATGAATGATATGTACAAAAGTATCATTTCAGGAAGGATTTTCGATCAAGTTGTTCAGATGAAAGCTAATTTTGAGAAGGTCTATGTTCTTATCAGCAGAAGTTATGTTTCACTTCATGAAGATTCAAATCCTCTTATTGTTGTTGGTTCTATTGCAAGTTTATGTGAAAAATATAATATTAAAGTTTTACGTGTTGAGGATGATAAACAACTTATCATTCAGATGCTTAAGATTTGTGAGAAATCTACTGAGCCAAAAGTTATCCACACAAAAAGATTAGGAATAAATAATGATGATGTTTATCTTTCTATGTTGACTTGTATTCCAGGAGTTTCCATTATTCGTGCTGGAGATATTTTAAAGAGGTTTTCTTTTTTAGATATTTTTAAGGCTTCTGAAAAAGAGCTTCTAGAGGTAAAGGGTATAGGGTTTAAAACAGCTAAAGAGATTAAGAAGTTTTTAAGGTAGTTTAGTCTTTAATTCTAGGTATATTTTAAGGCTTATTTTAGGCTATTTTAAGGGTTTTCTAGAGAAAAGCCTATATAATAGAGCCTATATTTTAAGGGGTTTAAAAGGCTTATTTTAAAGTATAGTACAAACTATATATCGCAGTATATAAATCTTTATAAATAAACCCTTAAAAACAATGAAAATTCTATAAATAATACTAGCTCTATTCTAAAAGTGCGTTAAAACACGTTTATAAGCCCTATAAACACGAAACGAAAGGTATATAAATGACCTATACTATATTATTATATAATAATATAAGTTAAGAGGTGAAAAAAACAATGAGAAAACCGCAAATAAGAATAACGGAAGAGGCAAAAAGATTAGGAGAAAAAGACCTTAAGAAAAAGAAGAGTGTATCTTCAAAAGAACTATTGAAAGGGTTGGGGATTGAATCCCTAGCTTTTTAGGAGAAAACAAAAAATGACAACTGAAAAACAAAAGAAAATACTTGAAGAATTTGAAAAAAATATTCAGTATAAAAAAGATGAAATCATTAAAAGATCAGAATGGATGATACAGTGTTTAGGAACTATAAAAAAACAAGTTGAAAGAAATATTATACCTAGTAATTCAATTCATTCAGAAGCGACCGAACTTTCAAAAGAAATAATACAACTCAATGAAAAAATAATTAATCTTGAATTATATAAGTTTACTCTAGAAGAAGAGGTGAAAGAACAATGAAACCCTTACAAGAACTAAAAAATAAAGAACTATTGTCAATTCTTGGAGAACTAGAAGAAATGATTCATGTACAGAATGTATTCAGTTTAGCCGATCTTAAACTATACGATCAAGTTTGGGATGAGATGAATAGGAGGGAATTGTAAAATGAAAAAGACACTAGAAGAGTATAGAAATGAAATCAAAAGAGAAAGAAAATTTGTCGATGTAAAACCTTACAGCCATAATATAATTAGTATAACGCTGAAAATAATTTCAGAAGGATTTGGAGTTAAAGAAGCTAATAAGGCTATTGATGATTTCAATTTGGAAGATTTAGGATGGGAAAAAAGAGGAGAAAAACAATGATTGAAACACTATTGAATCTCTGTAAAAAAGAAAGAGAGATTATTCATACAAGAGAATAAGCGTGATCCAACAGAAGCAGAAGCAGAAAGAATAGCTTCAATGATAATTAGGCAACTAAAGATTGCTGAAATAATGACAAGAAAATAAAAGAGGAACAAAAACAATGAAAACAACACAACAAACAAAAACAACATTTGATGAAACACAAGAACTAAAAGAGAGGATTGGAAGTCTAGAAACAGCAAGAGCAGAACCTGTTTTCGTAATGAATGAAAATCAGGCAGAATATCAAGCGATCTATAATGAAGGAACAGAAAGAGTAGCTTCTATTGTAAGTAAACATTATAAAATAATCCAACACAATGATGTTTTACAGGCTGTCTATGAAACGTTGAATAGATTGAATCTAGATGTTTCTGGATTAATCGTTGAATCAAAAAATAAGGCAAGATTTGATTTTGTCTTTAAAGATAAAGAACCTATTAAAGATGATGCTTCCGGAGTTATGTTAGGGTTCAGAGCAACAAATAGTTACAATAAATCCTGTAGTTTCAAACTTGAAATGTATGGATATAGGGTTATCTGTAAAAATGGAATGAGTCTTGGAAAAGTTATGAATAATGTTAAGGAAATAACCTTCCATGTAGGAGAGGAAAAGCATCTTGAGATAATCTGTAAAAAAGTAGAGCTATTCATTAAAGATGTGATTGATAGTTCTGATAAACTTCAAGAATATGTTAATCGTGCAATTGGAGATAGTATAGAATGGGAAATGATGGATAAGATTATTGATAAGCTTACAAGAAGAAAGAAGCACAGGATTGAAATAAGAAGTAGGCTTTTAAGTATTGAGAATCCTACAAGATGGGATTTGTATAACGCAGTAACTAGCTATATAACCCATGGAGAACATTTAACTCCAAATGTTCAATCGTTCTTAGAAAAGAAAGCCGAAAGAATCTTGGTGAAAAATTCAGAAGGTTTAGTAGTGTTACAGGAGGTAGAAGAATGAATTGGTGGAATAGTGAAACATCAATAAATCAATATCTCGGAAAGTGTAAGGTATGCTTACAGTTTGAATCTTTAAGTGGAATAACTGATATGTGTGCTAATTGTAGAAGGATTGAAAAAGAAATTGTAGTGCAAACGAAAAAGAGGTGGGACAATGAAAAAAGTATCAAGAACAATAGAAATAGGGAAAAGTAAAAAGATAGCGGAAAAACTATCAGATAAAGAACTCAAAGAACATTACAAGCAATTGGATGAGTGTATTAATATCACACAATGTTTTAGTGTTGGCGATATACTTTTGTTTGATGCTGTTTGTTCTGAGATGGATAGGAGAAACTTATGAACAAAGGAGAGTTAGAAAGGATTTCAAGATTACATCTTTGCAAATATAAAGAGTTTGTAAGATTAGGTTTGAAAGAACAAGCTGAAAAAGAGAAAGAAGAGTATGAACGTATGTGTAAAAAAATAAGAGGTGAAAAATGACATTATATAAATTAAAGATGAAAGAGATACAGGGAAAATTAAGATCGTATTTAGACAAAGAAACAAATCCTGAGATGATTGGAAGAGTTTCATATGCAATAATTACATTGAACGAGGAGGAAAACTAAAATGGGAGATAGAGGAAATATCGTAATAGATTATGGGAAAAAGAGAAGGATTTATTTTTATACGCATTGGAATGGATCGAGTATAAAAGAAATACTTAAGGGAGCATTATTAAGAGGAAAAGAACGCTGGGATGATCCTTCTTATTTAGCAAGGATTATCTTTTGCGAATTAATTGGAGAGGATCAAGAAGGTGTAACAGGATACGGAATAAGCCCTTATCTTACAGATAATGAACACCCTCTTTTAATTGTAGATGTGAGAAATAAGCTTGTATGGTTAGAAGATAAAGAAGGTAATTATATTGGAAAAAAAATAAGCTTTAGTGATTTTGTTAAGGAGGAAATAAAATGAGAACGAAAAAACAAGTTATAGATTATTTAAAAAAAGGTGGTATTGTGCGAGTTGTTACATCTTCACATAAAAGCTATAATAAAGATAGGAAAGCGGAGAAAGTACAAACAAACGGAGTAAGGTTAGATGGTGGCTCGTGGTTGTATTTTAATGATATTGATCCGGAATGGGTTTTTGATTCCGGTTTTAAAATAAACGATGGGTCAGAAGATGGTTTTATCGAGTATGTTTTTATGGAAATGGGGAGGTTTGAATAATGGTTGAATGTCCGAAATGTAAAGAAGAAGTAGAAGAATTGACTTATAATTGTAACCTTATAGAAGTTGGAAGTTTCTTCTTGCAAGATAAAACAGATCCTTTTTATGATTCAAGTTCCTACGAGAATGCTTCTGATTTTGAATTTCATTGTCCTTATTGTGATGAGAAACTTTTTACTTCTGAAGCGAATGCATTAGCTTTTCTTAAAGAGGAAAGTAGAGTTGAAGAAGGAAAAGAGGTGGAAGTAGAATGATGTCACTTACTACTAAAAATAATATTTGCATATATTGTAAGAGAAAATTAAGAAGAGTTAAAAATTTTGGTAGTTGGAATTATCCTAATGATAGATTTCATTATACTTGTCATTTTAAAAATGAAATGGAGGAACAAAAATGAGCGAGGTTAAAGGTCTTAAAGAAAGTTTTGTTGAGGAAAGATCAGAACAATGGTGTCGTGATTGTAATAATGATGTTGGCTTGTGTGATGGTTGTAATAACTATTTTGTTAATGGTGAGACTATCTTTTGTGAGGAACGTGAAATGATGAATAATCATTTTTGTGTTGATTGTATTAAGAATGCTGGAAAGGTTGTGGATGGTTTTGATGTGTATGAGATGGAAAGGAAAGATAGTAAGGAAGTTGAACAATTATGAGGAGAAAATAAATGAAAGACTTAGGTATTAATTGGAACTTTTTGGGTGATGAAATACACATCACTATAACCAAAAGAATAGAAAAGTCTAGATGGGAAAAGAAAAAGAGAATAATTATTACAGAACTAGAAAGTAACATTGATGTTAAAGTCTTTGACTGTAAAAATCAAGAAGAAAATGAAAGGAGACAATACAAATGAAATTTACTAAAAAAGAAAGAGAAATAGTATTGGAAGCTTGTAGATATTACTTTAGTCAAACCAATTACAGGTATATAGATGACTTAAATGAGTTGGCGGGAATGAAAGATTCTGATGTTAGGTATAAGATTCTTAAGAATGCTATTAACAAATTGGAGAATAAAAAATGACTAAAACATCAGAATTTGGAAAAGGTTTAACGTATAATTTAGGTCTTTTCTTAGCTCATGAATGGAGATATTATAGTGAAAAAGAAGTATACAAAGAAGTAGGAATAGGAGTTGATAGAGTTGCTCCATTATGGTTTTATGGATCGGCAGATCATATGTTTGAATTCCAAGCTGAGAAGGCACCAGAGAAAATAAGAAAAAGATGTTTAGATTTTAAGAATAAAGTTCTTTCTTTAAGATTGCCAATGCATGGAGAACATGAAGCTACAGAAGTAGATTTCCTTATGGCAATAGATGAAGCTAAAGAACTATTAAGACTGTTTGATGAAGAAATGGGTATTAAAACTATTAAGGGAGAATGGCAGTAATAATGACACACACTAAACGATGTGAAAACTCCTACCCAAAAAGAAAATGTTCTTGCGAATGTGAAGGCAAGAAACATGGTCTTACTTATTTGAAGAATCAGAAAAAAGTTATGGATTATGATACAGAATGAAAACCGAAAGATATATAAATAACTTATATTATATTATTATAAAATAATATAAAAGAGGGAGAAGAAAAAATGGAAAACAAAATTAACTGGGAAATAAACTGTAAGGATAAAAACAATAATCCGATAATGTGGGTACAAAGAGATATGAGAGGAAAAATAGAAAAAACATTGGATATTGATAAGACTTACTTTAATGAAACTGATAATATTGTAACATTAAGTGTAAGAGGTAAAGGATACAAAAGATCAAATTTCATCAATGAACAAGAGATGTGGGTATTCGTAGAGAGAGTCATTAAAGGAGAGGTGACTATTGAAAACGGAGAGCTACAAAAATGGAAGCAAAACAAATGGAACTAGAAGCATCAGAAGGAGTGTTAGAAGAGAAACAAGAGTTTAGGGAATATAAGTACTCCGTAGAACTTAAAGAGAGTGCTAAGAAGGAAAAATACATTGGAAGTATCAAAGTCCGTGGAGATACAATTGAAGAATTACAAGAAGGAATAAATAAAGTAAAAGATTTTGTAGTAAAAACTTGGGGTCAACAATGAACAAAGAGCAAAAACAATTAATAAAAATCGAACTTGAAAAGATTAATAATACTCTCCATTGGAGATCATCATACTATATTATCTGGACAATTTGTATTCTTTTATTTGGAGGATTATTGTTAGGACCAATAGGTGTTATCTTTCTCACAATATTTGTAATAATTTATTACATTGTTAAGAATGGAAAATTAAGAAACAGAAAAAAGGAAATAGAGTTTCTACTAGCTGGTGGAGAAATAAAAAGATGAAATTTAAAATAATACAGTTACCAGACTGGATCGCATATATCCTAGTTGGACTTACAAAAGTTGTAGATGTTGTGATGAGTTGGGCAATTGTAAGGACAGGAAACTTTTCAGAATTAAATCCTATTTATCCATATGTTGGATGGATTGGATTGTTTATAATTGGATTAGGTGGAACGTTTCTAATCTTGTATTTATTCAGTAAAGTATTTTCTAAAAGAACATATTCCAATGTTTTATGGTTTTTCGCAGGATTAGGATTTGTTCCTATATTTTCAAATATTGTACAATTAGGATGGTATCCATTATAGATAAGGAAGTAAAAAAGATGGTAAGAATAAACTTGATTAATCCAAAGCTTTTGACAGACCAGCATCTGATTGCTGAGTACCATGAGATTTATTACCTTGTTAGTAGTATAAAGAACCATTGGTTGGGAAGAGTATATAGGATTCCAAGAGGTTTTTCATTAGGAAAAGGTCATCAATTATTTTTTACAAATAAACTAGAGTATCTTTATGAGAGACATTGGAAATTATGTATGGAAATACAGAATCGTGGATTTAATTACGATTCTTCAAAATTAAATAAATTGTGGTTTAGAGGATTTGGAAATTGGGGCAATGCACTATTTGGATATTGGTCTCCCAATATCATAGATGAAGAACTAACGAAATTAAGAATATTGGAAAAGATTAAACAGAAACCTGATTGGTATCGTTATTATGGTCAAGTAAAACCTGTAAAGTTTTACGAGAATTTATACAACGGAGGAAAAACAAAATGAATGGTGAAAGTACAGTAAAAGTAGGTGATGAATATGATGTCACAATAGAGTCAGTAGGTAGTGGCGGAGATGGTGTTGCAAAGATTAGAGGACTCGTTGTCTTTGTTCCAGGAACTACAAAAAGTGATGAAGTGAAGATTAAAATAACAAAGGTTGCCCAAAAGTGTGCATTTGCAAAGGTGGTAGGTTAAAATGGGAATGGATTGCTGTTCTGTTGGAAATTGTCCTAATTGTGAGGGACATGATAGAAAGAATACTCTCACACAGGAGGAAAAAAGAATAGTTCTGGATGCCTGTACTTACTATCTTAACCAAGCAAGTTATTATTGTTTAGAGAAGGAAAGTTTTGAAGGTAAGCACAAAATAAATTTTTATCAATTAGATGAAAAACTTGTGCTATTACAGAAAGCCATGGAGAAGATCGTAAATAATGAAACGATGAAAGAATAAAAAACATTTGGGAGAAAAAATGAAAAAAGTAAAAACAGATATGATAGAGTTAAGTAAGTTGAAGTTTGTGCAAAATAGCAGATTGAGGGCTACAGCAGATGTTTCAGACCTGATGGAAGACTTTAAAATACCCGGACAATTACAACCAATAGGTGTTAGGTGTTCTGATAATGCTATTATCTATGGGAACAGACGTGTCAGTGCAGCAAGAAAGATGGAGTGGAAAGAAATAAAGGCAGATTTTTTTGATGATGTAGATGACAACGAACTCCTTGTAATGAATGTTGTAGAAAACATAAAGAGAAAAAATATTGGAAGTGTAGAAATCGGTAGAATGTGTAATTTATTGAAGAAGAATGGTCTTTCATCAAAAGAGGTTGCTGAAAGGATTGGAATAAAACCAACACGTGTTGAGAGCTGTCTTGCTTGTTATCGTAATGTTTCAGGGACAGATTTTGAAGAGCTTATAAGTTATGGTTCACGTGGCGGTGAAGGTTACGGAACAATTCCAGAATCAGCTATTTGGAATATTTATCATTTAAATCGATGGAAAAAACTTACAAATGATGATTGGAAGAAAATTCTTGAGGCAGTAAAAGAGGGAACATTACCAACTCAGAAAATTAGAGCCTTTGGAAGACTTTTGTCTTCTGAAAAAAATATTACAATTGCAAAAGCATTGAAATTGATGGAAGAAGCAACCATGGTGTATGTTGATTTTGTTTTTGACAAGTCAAGGCTTTCTGAAGAGATGAGGAAGAAAAAGATTGAATCACCAAGAGAATTTGTCAAAAACTTAATTAGAGAGAAGTATAGTGATTTATTGTTTTAAACAATTAGGGGGTAAAATAAGTATGACAGCAGTACAAGTAAGGTTAAACAAAGAATTGAATGATTGTGTAGAGATTTTTCAGGGTGAAAAACGCCTTTCTAGTAAGGAGAAAACTATTCTTTTCCTCCTAGAAAAGTATTTTAATAAAAATAAAGGAGGTATGAAATAAAAAAATACACTACAAAAGAGTAAAGTTGGATCATCAATTCACCTTGATACCCTTCCAACTTTACTCTGTAGAAATGTAACAAGAAAAATTAAGAACTTTCAAGATTCTTGAGGTTCTCAATTAACTTTTCTGCAGCACTTCTCCAGCTATATTTCTGTGCATCTAGAAATGCTTGTTCACTCTTTCTTTTTACTTCTTCTCTATTTTCATAACAATATCGCATTTTTCTTTTCAATGCTTCTACATCCGGCTTCTTCCAAGATACTCCTTCATAAGCTTTGTCCCATGTAACCTCTACCATCTCTCCGCCAATCAACCAACCGTTTTGTTCATTTACAAAATCAGTCTGTCCTCCGAAATCTGTAGTGATTACAGGGATTCCCAAACTCATAGCTTCCAAACATGGAATATTAAATGCATCTCCCATTGTAGAACTTATAAAAACATCTCCATCATAAAACTCTGGCATCTTTTTATAATCGACTGCGTCTGTAGATATTAATAGCTTTGGTGAGTTTTCTCTTTTCTCTACACCAATCTTCTTTATCTCTTCTTGTACATTCCATCCCACAGGACAGTATGCAGGATTTATCTTTATTCGTAATTCTACAGGCTCATCTTTCGTGAACTCTTCAGCGTATGCTTTTATTAAAAACTGCACACCTCCACGGTCATTGTTGCCCTGTGCCCATCCCTTGTTTGATAGGAATACGAAATTCTCTCTTTCTTTTTTTTCTTTTCTCATAAACAATGAAAGATCAACTCCATGTGGTATTATTTTTATTTTAGATTCCAATATTTTTGCTTCGTAACTTGTATTTAATATTGCATCTTTCACATGTTGTGAAGGCACGAAAATCATTTTAATCTTGTTATCTAAAAGATATTTAATCCAATATTTAGGGCAAAGATTTCCCTCCCAGATCACAAAAGGAATAATAGCTTTAGGATTATCGCTCCAATGGAATGGGATGAATGGTGGCTGTCCTATAAGAATCGTAATCATATCGTTCTTTTGCTCTCTAGACAGCATTAGAAGTTGAGCATCATTCACAAGACTTTCCCATCCCTGTGGTTTTGGTGACTCTATCCTTACCTCTTGTCCAAGTTCATGTAATGCCTGTGCTAATTGCTTAATGTGCGATGAGTATCCACTCGTATTGAAAATGTTCCCAATAATATTCAACATCATTGTCTTACCTCCAATAGTCCTTTCTCTTCTAAAAGCTTATTATATTTTTCCAAAAAGTTTCCATGCTTTTCGAACATTTCCTTAATCCATTTTCTAAATGTTTCATCATCTAGCTTTACACACTCTCCATAATCTGCTCTACGATTCCCACCGCTTGGAGTCTGGAAATGTTTTGCTATTGCTTGTACATCAACTCCTATCGTGTATCCTTCTAGTATTGATAAGAAACTTAGAAAACCTTCTTCACGAAATCCAACCGTTGTGAGTGTTGACGGATAGCGAACTTTTTTATGTACTTCAGTCTTATATAAAGCATTAGTTCTGAATTGTTGTGTAGGAAGTATTCCCTCTTCCAGATATGTAAATCCACAGTCATCATTATTCATTACAAGGTTTCCATGTTCATCAAGCTTGTGTTCATTAATTATCTTTCCAACAAATCTTATTTCCCTTGAAAATTCAGGAGTCATAACTAGAGGTACAACGCCCGATGACATGTCAAATCCAGAGTCTATAACCCTTACAAGCCTCTCCAAATAATCGCTATTGAGTATAACATCATCATCCAATCTACAGGAAAGCTTTGCATCAGGAATCCAAGATTGTTGTTGGTCTATAAGCTGATTTCTAGCAAAACATACACCATATGAAAGATTATTCCTTACTTGTCGTATCTTGTGTCCATCTAGTTTCATACAGTTTACTAATGAGTTGAAAAATCCACAACTTGATAGAGGTGTACCTGAATTATCATCGAGGATCAAAATGTTGAATTTATTGTAAGTTTGGTGTCGTAAACTTTCTAGTAATAATGCAACTTCTGAGTGTCGATCTTTCGATGTTATCATTATACAAATTGGTCCATATTCTTCTGAAAGTTCTTTTGTTGTTTTCATATTAACTGTACCTCGTCTTGTACTTTTTCAGTTTATTAAAATCTTCTAGTTTTTGTTTCCAGCTTTTAACAGATTCTTGGTGAAATTGTATATTTTGTTTAATATATTCTTCACTATTTTTTCGATAAAAATTCTTATCTAACTTATATTTTCCGAGTCTGTATTCTTTATAGATGTGTGTCTTGTATTTTCCGCAATACCATATCTTTCCATCACAATGAGGACAGGAAAATTTATAATGCATAACTACACAATCTCTACAAAACCATTTTTCAAATCTTTTATTTCCTTCTACGAACTGTAAATCTTTGGAGTAGCATGATGGGCATTTCTTTAGGAATTTTAGCACAATTACATTCTTACTCGCTTTGTAGTAGTATTCCAAGTTGTTTCTCCAATTTAACAGTTTCGACCAAGAATTTGTTTTCATAAATCCACCTTTCCAATTGCTATTAAGTTCCAGTCTTGTTCTAATTTTATTCCTTCTTTTTGTTCATAAATATCTATCTTTTTTATTTCTAAATATTTGAAAAGTTTTTCGGCTTGAATCTTTGTAAGTACATTTATATGATCCTTATCACCTTCCAAAACTTGATGTTGACAGTGATATGGCAATATTATCATTATATATTTTTTCCCAACTCTTTTTATTTCTCTAAGTGCATCTATATGCTTTTCGCAATGTTCCAGGGAATGAACAGAAAATACGAAATCGAAAAGTTTATCCGGAAACGGCATACTTTCCATTTTTCCCATTGTATATTGATGGTCATCATGATTAAACGTTTTTGGATCTTGATCCAGTCCATGCCAAGTTATTCCATACTCTTGTTCAAAAATAAGCTTAAACTGAACGTCTGATCCAGGTCCAATCTCTAACATACTCCAACCTTTTGTATTATGTTCATCAAGAAATTTCCTAACTTCTGGCATAACAATATCTCTATGACTCATTTTTAGGAACCTCAAATATCATTAATTGTTCGCAATAAAGAAAGCTTTTTGGAGTATTTATAGGTACACATCTGTGTTCTAAAAACTTATTCAACCACCAATCTTTGGTTTCTTTTATTCTGTGTGTTGGATCTTTTTCTAAGTTTATATCTCCTAATGTTGGTACAGAAATGAGAATATACTTATTAGAACATTGTATAATATTTTGTATAGCTGTATTAATATTTTCATAGTCTACATGTTCCAAAAGATCGTATGCTATTACAAGATCATTTCCACCAAATAATTTTGATAGGTCTTTTGTAGTAACATCTCCTTGGTAAATCCTATCTTGCACCATACTATGATTTACAGCCCATTGTGAAATTTCCATTCCGTAAACGTCTAATCCAATATTTTTCATAGCGAACACTCTTGGTCCGAGTCCACAACCAACCTCTAACACTTTTTTCGGCTTGAAAAATTCTTTCCAATGTATTGCATCTATCCAATGTTTATGCTCTAATTGTCTATCCTTAAAATAAAAGTAGTCATCTATATAAAATTCATCTTTAATAATTTTCGGCAGGGAGTTTACATCTATTGGAGATTTTGGATAGCTTCCAGTAATATGCCAATCGTACCATTTTCTTAAAAATTCTTGTGAATGTATTTCGGATTTGGATAAATGAGTTTTAAATCGTTCTTTTAAATAATAAATATTGTTTATTACATATCCAAGATGATATATTTTAAATAATTCTAGTCTAGCTCCAACTACTTTATCAGAAGAGTTCAAAACTGGATGCTCTCCTTTCGTATAATATAAAGTGTCATCTACTTTGAATAATCTATTTGGGACATGATGCTTTGGATAAGTTGCATCTTCATGACATAAATCTCCAATAAAATGTACCATTTGAGGAGATATTAGGATCCTGTTTTTATTTTCATTCTCTAATCTTTTTAAAAATTCTTTAAGTTCGCTAAATTTTTCATCAACAACTTCATCCATGTCTAAAACTAAACACCATTTTCCTGAAAAGTTTTTTTTCAAATAATCTAAATAAAATGTTCTTGCATCTGAATTTGCATTTTTTGCCTCTTCATCATGTTCATAAACTCTTTCTAGGATTATTAATTTATCTCCTAATTTATTTTTCCAATTCTGTAGTTTTTCATAAGACTTGTCTTTAGAAGTTGTATCGTAAACGATAATAATTTTATCAGCATCTTTTTCAATACTTTTTATACACATGTCTACAAACTTTTCACAGTTTCCTGCCAATCCTGCTACTATAAGATAGTCATCTTTATTTTTTACAACACTACTTATTTTGTTATCATTTCTAGAATCTTTTACTTGAAAGAGACTACTGAGGCTGTCTTCTTTCATTTCTAGTTGTACTGTTTCCGAACTCATTGTTTTATCCAATTAACTTCAGACGCTGATATTGTTATACTTCCACATCCAGCAAATAAACTATTAGTTGTAAATTTATGTAAACTGTTTTTAATTTCAGATTGCTCTCCAAGGTCTTGAATAGGATTAAAATCTGCTTTTCCAAAAACAGGTTCTATTATATCTTCACGAAACATAGATTCCGAATAATTTAAAACTTCTAAATAATTTGGAAATAAAGGCTGGAATTTCATAGGAGTCTCACTCCTGTTACCATCCTAAACTTTACTTTCATTTCTTTTTCCTCGGCATTAATAATAAATATTTTTGCTTTGGATGTATAAGGTTTAATAAATGCTGATTGAGGAAGTTCTTTGCTTAATATTTCCTTATTTTCATCATCTAAAAAACTTATTAGTCTTCTTGGATTTCCACTTTGTAATTCAAAATAGACCTGTGTTTTTTCGTCTTCAAAATTTAATTGCTGTTCTACTTTTTCAAATGGTTTTAATGTTTCTTCAAATTCAAATACTTTTGTCATTTTAGTTTTCTCCCTTGTTTTTATCCATGTACTGTTCTTGATCCTGAATATTCTCTACAATCTGAAGGATGTATTCGATATGGGGTATCTCTAACAAACTGTCCACACATCCAGCAATATATAAGTGTCCATTGTTTCCAATGTAAATCTTTGTTCATTTTATACTATTGAATTCTCCCCAATTTCTTCCTTAAATTTATTTATCCAAAACTGAATTTCTTCTTCAGTAAAGTTTGGATGTTTAAATAGAGGTTTTGATCTTTTGTATAATATTTGGTTGTAGTCTTTCCAATTATCTGTCTTATATATTTCAATTCCAAACTTTTCTGGATTATTCCAAAGTGGAGTATTATAATAAGGAACTAACATATAAATATCAGTTTTGTATTTGTCGCCATATTCTTTTTTTATTTCTTTTGTCCAATTTATCGTTTCTTGTATTGTGTTTTTATCTTCTCCGGGAAGTGGGAAAAGATAAAATGCCTTTACAGATATTCCATTTTTTATACATAAATCTATTCCTCTTTTTTGTTGCGAAACTGTCATAAATTTGTTCATAGATTTTAATACTTTATCAGATCCAGATTCTATTCCCAAACTTATCCAAGTACAACCAGACTCTGACATTACCTTACAAAGTTCATCACTTAACATATCTGCTCTAGTTGTAGCTCTCCAAATAACATCAGGAAACTCTTCCTTTATCATGGTAGAAAGCTTTGCTACTCTAGCCTTACTTAATGTAAATATATCATCTGCGAAGTAAAAAGCCCTTTTATTATATTTATGATAAAGAATTCTTAATTCTTCCATCACATGTTCTGGAGTTCTAGATCTCCATTTCTTTATTTTTGCTGAACCACAATAACAGCACCCCATCGTACAGCCCCTACTTGTTATTACTATTGCTCCTGGAACACCATCAACTTTAAGATTATATCTTTCAAATTTTAATCCTTCATAATCTGGATGTGGTAGTTTGTTTAATGGTTCTATTTTTTCAGAATATATAATTTTTCTATCTTCTCTTCCTTCTACTATGTTCAATAAAGTTTCTTCTCCATCTCCAACTATTATATGATCAAAATTTTCCAATGTGTTTTTTTCATCTGGAAAATCAGTTACGTGATTTCCACCTGCAATTATTTTTCTTCCTTCATTTTTTATAACTTTTGAAAGCTCTATACATTGTTCATAGTTTGGGGTTGATATTGAAATGCAAACAAATTTAGTTTGGTCATCTTCTATAAACTTTAAAACCTCATCCCTTTTATCATGATTAAGATCAAATATTGAAACATCATATCCCTTACTTTTTATATATGAACTTATGCTTCCAGCCCAAAGTGGTGCACGATCGCCTTTATTCCCACCTGTTTCATCGAGAAATGAATCTTCTGGATTTATTAGTACAATCATGCTACTACTTCCTCACTCTTATTCATTGATAATAATTCACTTACTATATTTCCACAGCATTCTTCAAATTTCTTTGTATTATCTATAAAACTAATATGATTTGTCATCGGAATCTTAGATACTTTGTCTTTTAACAATTCTATTTGCATGATTATATTTTTCTTTTCTAGTTCTCTTTTCGATATTTTTATTATATTATGTATTTTTATTTTTTCAGAAAATACTGCAATCTTTTTGTATCCTTCGATTTTTCTAAATTCTTTTAAAACTTTTTCTATTCCTCTTAAAAGATCGTTTATCTCTGTTATATAGATGGAAACATTTTCATCTCCATATATAATCAACTTCTTATCTTTAATTGTCTGTATTAATATCTGATTTACAGTTGTTCCAAAATATGAGTCATAAGCTATTTGTGTATTCATTCTCTCATCTTTATATTGGCTGTTATATATACCATAGACAGTTTGTATTCCAAAATCTATTACATCTATTTTCCACTTCTTAGATAATATTTTAGCATAATTACTTTCTACATCTTTTACAGCTTCATAAAAAGTATTTGGAGATTCCTTTAGTATGCAGAACTTTATTAGTTTGGTTTTTGGAGAATAAATTTTTATTCCACTTAATATATTTAAAAGACTTATAGTGTTATTGTAATGTGTGTAGATTACAGATTGTGTATTGTTTGTACTAAATGTTTCAGAAGATTGTCCTGAGCAATGTATTATCAGTTCTGGCTGGTATTTTATTATGAGTTTTTCAATAAACTTTTCATCTGTAAGATCACCAAATTCAAATATAAGATTATGTTTTTTTGTTGAAAGATTGTAAAGTTCTATTTTTTGGCCAACTGTAAGTGTAGAATTATAGGTTTGTAAATTTGATTGCTCCATAATTCTTCTTTTACTGTAATTGTCAACACAAACAATAATTTCAGCCTTATTTTTTTCAATAAGATGTGATACTATACTCCAGCCTAAATATCCATCGCTTCCTGTACATATTATAGTTTTCATATTTTTTTAAGAATATTCTCCCAAGAGTCTATGACTGTTTTCCATGTATAATTTTCCAATATTGCTTTTCTTCCATTTCTTCCATATGTAATTCGTAATTCTTTATCATTATACAACTTTTCTAACTTTTCTGCACAGTCATCAATGTCCATTAATCCACGTTCAACGCTCCAAGAACCTGTTATTGTTCCATTCATCATTTTATAATCGTACTCTTTAGATGGAACATCAAATATATTTACAATTTCAGTTCCAACAAGTTTTATGGGTTCGCCTGCTTGGTTATTTGTAACAAGTTCATCTGTAGTCGTGTAAGCAGTATTTAGTACTGGGATTTCACAAGACATTGCTTCTATTGTACATATTCCAAATCCTTCACCACTTGTGGATGATATGTATACATCCATGACATTGTATATTTCTTTCATCTGTTCATATGTAAGTCCTTTATGATATTTCATTCCTGAGAATCTAACTCTGTTCTGTATTCCTAAAGTTACAATAAGTTTTATCATATCAAATACTGCAGCAATGTCATATGGATCTGCATGAATAAACAAGACTGCCTCTTCATGTTTCTTGCACCATTTGGAAAAAGCTTTTATTGCTCTGTCGTGCATCTTTCTTCCTTGATTTCTTCCGACAAGTCCAACAACATACTTTACGGAAAATCCCCAATTTTATTTTAATTTTATTTTTTAATAATCAGTAAAAGGATGAAACGAGTTATGGTCTACTCCGTGTGGTATGTATTCTGTTTTTATTCCGTACAAGTCTTGAACCTGTTTTTGTCCAAATTTACTCATGGCAATAGGATAGTAAAATCTTTGTAGAATCTGTTCACACCCAGCTGGCATTCCTCCACCACCATCTGTTGGATACCAAAATATTGTTTTTGCTGGAGCCATATCTAATTGGAGAACCCATGGAAAAACCATAAATGTATCCAAAAGAATTATAAAATAATCTGGTTTTAAGTCTTTTATAATTGGAACTATCAGGTCTTTTCCATATCCTTCTCTTCCTTGTCCATAAAGTGTAAAATTGAAAGGAGTTCCGTCTGCTAGTTTTACACATCCCTTTGGAAGAGTTTGCCCTGCGAAACTACTTCCTAAATAGTAGCATTCGTATCCTCGTTCTTCGAGACCATTTAG
>CAYIGE010000001.1:33044-37003 GCA_964362835.1 Candidatus Woesearchaeota archaeon | reverse complement strand
TGAATACGCGAAAAAGCTTATCGTTCAGCTTCCAGGACAGACGCATCCGACGCATCACAAAAAATGGAACAAAATCAACAAAACCCCCAACAACATCAAGAGCAATCAGCACATCATGTAATCAAGAAACATTGGTATGACAATTGGTATAAGAAAATTTTACTTATTCCAGTAATATTATTAGTTACCTGTCTAATTTATCTTTTTGTATTTTATAATCAAAATAATGATATAATATACAAAGATTCATCTCTTTCAGGAGGAACAACAATCACTCTAAAAGCAGAATTAGACATAAAAGAATTGCGGACCCATTTAGAAAAAAATATTGATAATGTAAACATAAGAAGAATAGCAGATATATCTACCGGAAGGCAAATTGCAATACTTATTGACTCATCAGCAGAACCCAAAGTGCTTAAACCTTTAGTGGAAGAATTTTTAGGTTATAAATTGACAAACGAAAATTCTAGCGTAGAATTTAGTGGTTCAAGTTTAGGAAGAAACTTTTACAGACAGTTAATCACAGCAGTCATAATTTCATTTGTTCTTATGTCCCTCGTAATCTTTATCCTCTTTAGAACATTTATTCCAAGTATCGCGGTAATATTCGCAGCCTTCGCAGACATAGTAATGACTCTAGCAGTAGTAGACATATTGGGTGTTAGACTCTCCGTCGCAGGCATAGCAGCATTTCTAATGCTTATAGGTTACTCTGTAGATACAGATATTTTACTAACTAATGCAGTATTAAAGAAAAGAGGAGATACTGTAAATAAAAGAATTCACCGAGCTTTCAAAACTGGGATTTTTATGACATTAACAGGTTTAGTCGCAGTAATTCCAGCATTTTTCATAGTCACCGGATTACCAGATTCATTCAGACAAATCTTTTTGATTCTTGGAATTGGATTATTTGCAGATATAGTAAACACATGGCTTACAAACGCATCAATAATTAAATGGTACGCAGACCATAAAAAATTAAACTAATGGTGAAGATAACTTTCAGAATATGGATACTGATTATTGCATTAATCTTAGCTTTGCTAATGATTTATCCTAGATTCCAAGAAGGAGTAGTGACTAAGAGCGTAGATAAAGATTCCAAAGCCTTTGAAACAGGATTAAGATCAGACATGAAAATATTAGAAATTAATTCTGTAAAAATAGACTCATTGGACAAATACTTTGAAGTTACATCCTCTTTACTAAAAGACTCTTCTGAAAAAAGAATAACTGTAGTAACAAAAGAAGATTCATTTATATTTCTAGACTCCAATTTATCAGCCGTTAGCGTTTCAAAAATCCCTCGTTCCAACATCAAGACTGGACTGGATTTAAGCGGAGGAGTCAGAGCACTGATAAAGCCCGTAAATGGTTCTTTAACAGATTTAGAGATGTCTGACTTAATAGACCTCACAAACCAAAGATTGAATGTTTTCGGATTGACGGATTTAACAGTCAGATCTGCTAAAGATTTGGAGGGAAACAATTTCTTGCTTATAGAAGTTGCAGGAGCAGCTCCAGATGATTTAGAATCATTGATTGCCAAACAAGGAAATTTTGAAGCTAAAATAGGAAATGTAACTGCCTTTGTAGGAGGAGATAAAGATATAACTTATGTATTTCGTGATGCTACTCAATCAGCAGTCTACACTCCAGAACCAGTAGGAGATGGAACTTATGTAAGCAGATTTAGCTTTACAATCACTCTAAGTCAAGAAGCGGCCCAGCGTCACGCAGACATAACGGGTCGCCTTTCTATAGACCCAAATTCAGGAGGTCAATACCTATCTGAAAATTTAACTCTTTTTCTTGACGGAGAATTAGTAGAAGAACTAAGAATAAGTTCAGGTCTTAAAGGACAGGTAGCTTCTCAAATATCTATTCAGGGGTCTGGAGTTGGAGCAACTTCTGATGCCGCTCTTGCAGATGCACGAGCACAAATGCACAAATTACAGACCCTTCTTTTAACGGGAAGTATACCTTATCAATTAGAAATTATCAAATTAGATATTATATCTCCGTCATTAGGAGAAGCATTTACTAAAAGCATGGTTCTTTTAGCTTTCGTAGCTTTTTTTATAGTTTCCGCTTTTATTTTTATCAGGTATAGAAAAATCAAGATAACTTCGGCAGTAATTTTAACAATGTTCTCAGAACTTTTCATAACTTTAGGAATTGCAGCACTACTAAGATGGAATTTAGATGTTGCAGGTATCGCCGGTATAATTGCAGGAATTGGAACAGGAGTCAATGACCAAATAATAATCATAGACGAATCTGAATCCGAAGATAATTTCAGTATGAAAGAAAAAATAAAAAGAGCACTCTTTGTAGTATTTGGAGCATTCTTTACAATAATCGCTGCCATGTTGCCCCTATTTTGGGCAGGAGCGGGCTTGTTGAGAGGGTTCGCATTTACTACAATAATCGGAGTAACTGTTGGAGTATTAATTACTCGTCCAGCTTTCGCAGACATAATTAAACAAATAGGAGATAGGCAGTAAATGCTTCCACGTTGGCACATATTTTTTGGGCTTGTTTTTTGTGCAATCTTTAAGATAGTCTCTCCAGACACAGAATACCTATTTCTTTTTCTGATGTGGTTCGCATCCGTTTTCATTGATTTTGACCATTATCTCTCTGCAGGAATAAAGCATGGAGCATGGAACCCAAAAGAAGCAGTTCAATATAATTATGACCTTCGTCAAAAAATAGTAGAATTAAAAAACGAAGGGGGGATATGTAAAAAAGGAGATTTTCATATTTTTCACACAGTTGAATCCCACATAATTATAGGAATAATAGGTCTATTTTTTACACCGTTCTTCTTCATTTTCATAGGAATGACTTTTCATTCAATATTAGATTTAATCTGGATGGTAAGGCATGATGTTCTAGACTCAAGAGAATTTTTTATAATAAACAAACTTAGAACCTTTATTCTATAGAAAACTAGCTGCGCCTTTAGACATAAGAAGTAAACTTAATGTCCACAGGAAGAACAAAGCAGGCGTAAAGAATATGCTTATTAATAATACAACTGCAGACAACAAATCAATGACACTCAATAAATCCCCAGTTAATATGAAAAGCCCCTTAACAAAAAGGGTTGCCCCCAAAAAAAGAATTACTTGAATAGGCAAGCCTATAGAGAAAATTATAGATAAAAAAGCAAGAGATGCAAACAAATCTATTAGCCCCAATATTTTAACTAATACCATAAAAAAGAATTATAATGGATCTTTAAAAACATTGACAAAGTTTTTATAGAGACACTTGTTTTTTCTCAAATGAGTAAAAAAAGACTAATGGTCTTAATTGTAGCATATAATGCAGAAAAAACGATTGCTCTGCTTCTAGATAGAATTCCAGCAAGTATCTGGAAAAAAGCAAAAGAGATAGTGGTAGCAGACGATTGTTCAAAAGATTCAACCACATTGGTTACTAAAAAATATAAACTAAAAAATAAGAAAAAAAATCTAACAATTATTAGGCATGAAACTAACAAAGGATATGGGGGAAATCAAAAATGGGGTTATAAGTATGCGATAAATAAAGATTATGATTTAGTGGTAATGTTACATGGAGATGCACAATATTCTCCCGAAGAAATTCCACGTCTTCTTAGACCTCTGGAAGATGAAAAAGCAGACATGGTTTTTGGGTCAAGAATTGCAGGGAATCCTATAAAAGGAGGAATGCCTTTATACAAATTCATAGGAAACAAGTTTTTAACAACCGTGCAAAATATCATTTTACAAGAACATTTTAGTGAATATCATTCAGGGTTCAGATTATATTCTCTTGATTCGCTAAAGAAAGTACCTCTAGATAAATGTTCAGATGACTTTCACTTTGACACCGAAATTATGGTCCAGTTATTAATTGCAAAACAACGAATCAAAGAACTACCAATACAAACACACTACGGTAATGAAAAGTGTTATGTA
>CAYIGE010000001.1:0-33034 GCA_964362835.1 Candidatus Woesearchaeota archaeon | reverse complement strand
TGTAAATGTCATTCCCTACGGGCTTAACATACTAAAAACAATGGGAGAGTATATTATGGGCAAGGCACACATAAAAGACATTCCCAAGTTTAATATAAACAATTTTAACTATGATGCAAAAACAAATTAAATCAGGAGAAGATAATTCAAAGATTATCTTGGGGTTGCTTATAGTTGTAGGATTCTTGCTACGTCTTAAGGCAGCTCTTAATCTAGAAGTATTAGCAGATGACATGCTATATGCCTCACAAAGTGCAGGAATAATCAAAGCGGGGATTTTGTCAACTCATTCAAATCCTCCTCTTTTTTTCTATCTTACTGATTTAGCTTATACTTTATTTGGGTATTCCACATTTGCATCTCGGTTCTGGCCACTTGTTGCCGGAACTCTTTTGATACCATTAGTCTTCCTTTTAACGAGAATGCTTTCTAAAAACGAAAAAGTTGCTATAGGAGCGGCATTTTTTGTGACATTCTCAACATTTCTTATAAGAATGACTTTTACAGAGCATACTTTATTAGTCTTGTTTTTTGTTGTTTTTGCATGTCTTTGTGGACTATCCTATCTAAAATATCATAATCTTAAATGGCTCTGCCTTTTTGCAATAAGCTTCGGGTTAGCAACTTTAACCAAATACAGTGCTCCATTTTTCTTTATATCTTTCTGTATATTTTTAGGTTATCTTTATGAGCAGAAAATTTCATTTCCTCAAAAACATTCTTTAATAAAACAAATCATAATAGTCTTGGGCATAATATTACTTATTTCACTTCCTTTCTTGGCTTTTAACTATTTTATCTATAAAGAAAAAGGAATAGTTGATGTTTATTTTAGCAGGATAATCCATATAGAAAAAACTCAAGAGCTATATCAAGGACTTGCAGGGCAAGGTGAATCTTTCTTTAATAGGCTAGCAAAACTAAGCAGTTATTCACAATATAAACTACCCCTAATAACTGACCCCCTTCCAACATTATTTTCTTTAATTGGATTAACATTGCTTTTCCTTCGCAAAGATAAAAATACCTTACCATTTGTATTAATTATGATTATAATCCCATTTATCCTGCAAAGTGGGGGATCAGGGTTGCAGAAGCATTTTGCATTTTTGCATTTATTTTTGGCGATTCCAGCAGGATTTGCTTTCGTAAGTATCAAAGAAAGAATAAATAGCAAGAGTCTAAGAAATTTATTTTATGTAATCCTCATCTTAGGCATGCTGATAAGTCTAGGCACGGCTTATGGGACACCCGAGAATTTTAGGAAACAAAGCGCAACTTCGGAATTAAAGAACTATGTAAATGATAAGGTAGGGGCGAATGATTTGATTATTCTGGATTCAAGAATTTATTCTGCAAGAAGTTTCTGGTTAGCAACTCCCAACAGTTTTATATTTTCCTCTCAGTTTCCAGAAGTTTACCAATCAATAGTAAATCTTTCAGCTCAGCACCTAAAGCCAACAAATGTATTTTTTGTGGAATGTGCAATAGATGACTGTGGATGGGGTTGGGTTCAAAACGATCAGAATCTAAATAAATCAAGTGAAGAATTAGTTTCACTATTCTCTCAGAATGGAATATTGGTGAAATCTATCTCTGCTCCAGAATACAGCAAACAGGAGTTTTTAAAGAAGTCTTCAGAAAAAGAGATTTACAAAGTATACTTCTTGACCTTAAATCTGCCTCCAGAAATTATTGAAGAATCTAAAAATATTCAATCTTTCTATTTCACACCCTATCTTTACAAAAACATGGCTAATTATATTTTTGACTATAAAGTAGAAGGAGCGGGAAAACTCTTGGAAAAACTAAGCCATTGGATAATTTATATGGCTATTATATTTACTCTAATCATTTTATGTTTTGTATGTTGGCTTTTAATCAGGCTACAAAATTCACATTATTTTTAAAAAGCAATTATAAAGAAGATACCTTAAAAATGAAATCCGTTTTACAACCCCTATGATTGATTTTATTAAAATGGCGATAGTATCTAAAGAAGAACAATCTTTATAAAAGGCATTTATCAAGTAGGAAAATGCTAAATGGTAAAAAAGTTGCATTAATTACGGGGGTAACTGGTCAAGATGGTTCTTATCTATCTGAATTGTTATTGAGCAAGGGATATTATGTCAGGGGTATAATAAGACGTTCAAGTAATCATAGTTCAAAAAGAATAGAGCATTTGCTTAAAAAAATGAATTACAGCCAAGACGCATCGAAAGAGTTTGTTTGTTATCACGCCGATTTAACAGATGCATCTAGTTTAAGAAACATTATCGAAAAAGTTCAGCCAGATGAAGTATACAATCTAGCAGCTCAAAGTCATGTAGGAATTAGTTTTGAAAACCCTTCTTCAACATTTGATATAAACGCTCTTGGAACTCTAAGGCTTCTGGATGCAATCCATCACAGCGGACTTAAGTGTAAATATTACCAGGCTTCATCTTCAGAAATGTTTGGAATTTCTCCACCTCCTCAAAATGAAGAAACTCCTTTCAAACCAGTAAGCCCATACGGAATTTCAAAAGTAGCAGCATTCAACTTTACTCGTATGTATAGAATGGCTTACGGATTATTTGCTTCAAATGGGATACTTTTTAATCATGAATCACCTCGCAGAGGACTGAACTTTGCAACACGTAAAATAACCAGAGAGCTTGCTCGCATAGTTGTAGGCGAAGCCTCAAAAATAACTATGGGTAATTTAGATGCAAAACGAGACTGGGGTTTGTCTAAAGAGTATGTGTGGGCAATGTGGAAGATACTACAGCATCACGAGCCAGAGGATTTTGTTATAGCTACAGAGGAAACTCATACAGTAAGAGAATTTTTAGAAGAATCATTTAGTCTTTTAGGTTTGGACTATAAAAATTATGTAGTTACAGATGACCAATATAGGCGTCCGGCTGAAGTACCCGCATTACTTGGAGATGCTAGAAAAGCAAAAAAATTATTAGGATGGAACCCACAAGTTAAGTTCAAAGATTTAGTTTATATGATGTTAGAGTCAGATCTTAAAGAGCAATTTGAAGAACGAGGCATTATCGCAGTAGATCCGGAAAACAAGAATAAAAAAGGATTTTACATACAAAAAGCAAAAGAACTTCTTCAAAAGAAATAAATTGTACTAATCCGCTTGATTTATATTAGTCTTATCCTTTTCAGATCCATAATAAGGTCCATTCTTAAATTCAAAAAATGTAACATCTGTAAGAGCATTAATATTATGCCCTCCGTTAATGATTACATAACAATCTCCTTCATTCAAAACTACTTTATCTACGAAACTATGGTCTATATCATAAATAGAAAGTTCAACAGAACCCTCTAAAAGTAAAAGAGCTTCATGAGTTTGACTCGTTTTTCTTTCCTGGGGATTGTGTTTATGTGGGCTACTTTTCGTTCCTGCAGGCATTTGAAAGACCATTGCTTGAAGATTGTGTTCATCCTCAGTTAAATTATAAACTTTTTTCACACTAGTCTTTTCATTGCTCTTTTCATGAGTATATATCACATGTAAAAGAACAGATGGGTTTACCTTAGAGTATATTTTGTTTATCATTGGTTACCTTCCGGAGATATAAACTCTATTTTAGGGTTTATTTTAAATAAAATGTCTTTAAGCTGGTTAGCAATATTCCAAGATAATATCAAAGCATATACTTTATCAAATTTTGAAAATATTTCATCTCCAACAATAGGTATTCTAGTTGCAGGGGTGTGCTTACCCTTTTTATGAGAAGAAGAATCAGTAACATAATCCACTAAACTATTATCTAATCTATAAAAATTAAGGAATGTGTTTCCCTTTGCAGCAGCCCCTACGGCAATAACTCTGTATCCATCTTCCTTTATTTTGCAAATCTTCTGAAGGAATTTATTTCTTTGAGATAGATTATTTTTCATAAATTCCTCATATGTTTTTTTATCAAATGCTCCATATTTTTCTTCTTGTTCCATCATCTCTTTTTCTGATTCTGATCTAACTGGTACATCTTGCTTCTTCTTAGCAAAAACACGCAATGATCCTCCATGATAATCCACGACTTCAGTATGGTATATTGCTAATCCAGAACGCTCAAGAAGCTCTTTAGCCGAACGAACAGTAAAGTAACTTACATGTTCATGATATATCTGGTCAAATTTCCCACTTTTTAGAGTTTCAATCCAATAAGGTTGTTCAAATACAAAAGTTGCTCCATCATTCATCAAGTTAGCTACAGCCCTAGTAAATTCCAATGGATTATCTGAATGGTTGAAAACATTGTTTGCTATTATTAAGTCTGCTTTCCCATATTTATCAATAATTTTCTTCGCAGGTTCTTCTCCAAAAAGTCCTACTACCGTATCTACATTTCTTTTCTTAGCCAATTCAGCCATATAAGGAGATGGATCTACACCGACAACTCTATGTCTGTCTTTAGCAAACTGTTCCGATAAGTAACCATCATTAGATCCAGCTTCAACAACTAATGAATTAGGCTTAAGATCTATCTTTTTAGAGATTTCTTGAGCATATTCATCCCAATGCTTTCTTGAAAAAGCCGAGTTTGAAGAAGTATAAGAATATTCTATCTGAGAGTACCTCTCAAGAGGATTTGTTTCATATTTATTTTGTACCTGCCCACAATCATTGCACAAATCACAAACAAGCGGATAAATTTTATCATTTTCAGCTAATTTTGATTCAGGTATAAATGTGTCCGCAAAGGGATGCATTCCTAAGTCTATTATCTGCGAAAGATGATTAGAACCACATATAAGACAGCTGTCTCTTATCATCAATTTTCTGGGATTTAAAGGTATATAAGTCTTAATATATATGGAAATATTTAAATGACCTCATTATTAAATCACAGGCATGGTAAAAAGAATTCTTAATCTCGGTTGCGGAAATGATATGTATGGAACAGACAGAGTAGACTTGTTTAAAACTCCAATCACAACGGCTGTTGTAAATATAGACAAAGAAAAACTACCTTACAAAGATTCAACCTTTGATGAAATATTAGCTTCAGGAATTTTAGAACATATAAAAAATCTAGGGCATTTTGAAGAAGAGGTTTTTAGAGTATTAAAAAAAGGCGGAAAACTTCGTTTGCTTACGGACAGCGCCACATACATATTTTGGTATACACACAAGAAATGGGAGCATAATAACTATCTTGACCACTATTATAAAATTGATGGATTTAAACATAGTAAAGGAGAGGATGCCCATAGACATTTATTTGTTGAGAGCCATTTAAGAAATCTGTTTAAAAGATTCAGTAAAATAAATATAAAATATGTTGCTCATGGCAGAAACTGGCTAATAAAGTTTATTGCAAACATACTTCCCTTTAATTTTGGTAAAAGGCAGATTGTAGTCCTAGCAATAAAATAAACGTTTTTAAACCCTATTTTGTTCGGGCAAACATGGCCCAAATTAACAAAAGAATGCTTCTTGCAGCATGGTCTGTAAATAACCCTTATTGGATTATCAATCAAGCATACCATATACCATTGAGAAAAATATTTAGAGAAGTAAAAGATTTTGACCCGCAGGAAGTAACTTACAAGCAAGGCAAGGAGCACATGAATAAACAGTTCTTAAATCTGCTCAAGTCGTATAAACCGGATTATATTATGCTTTTTTTAGTAGGTGATGAATTTTATCCAGAAACTCTTGTCAAGATAAAGGAAATACTTCCAAATGTAATCGTGGTTCAATGGAACGGCGACGATGACATAAAGTTTGAAAATTATACTGTTCCATATTCTTTAGCGATAGATTACCAGCTTATCAGTCAGCTGAACTTTACCCCTAAATATGATGAATATCGTCTGCCTTGGTTTGATTTGCTCGGAGTTGATATAAACAAGTTCAGACCATTGAATCTCAAGAAAAAATATGATATAGTTTTTGTCGGAACTCCAAAAGGAGACAGGCTGAAGTATATGAGATATCTTCTTAAAAAAAATGTTAATTTTGTTCTTGGAGGAGCCGGATGGGATGAATACTCCGAATTCAAAAAACATTATATTGGAAAATTAGCAGATGAAGAATTTATTAAAGTTATAAATGAAACTAAAATAAATCTATGCTTCTCTCAAAATTTCTTTAGTGTACCTCACGTTATTGAAAGATCTTTAGCCGTGAATGCCTGCAAGTCATTTGCACTAACAGAATACGCAGAAGGATATTTTGCCAAGTTTACGGAGGGAAAAGACTTTGCTTCATTTAAGAGCGAAGAAGAATTATATAATAAGATAAATTATTACATGAAGCATGAAAAAGAAAGAGAGCAAATAGCAAAAAGAGCTTATGATAAGATTACCAAGAAATATTCAAATATGAAAATGCTAAGCGATGCATTCAAGACCATTGAAAAAGACAAGAGGCCTCTTCATAGCAAATTAAGGGTAAAGAATATGGAAAATAAACCGAAATACCTAGATAAAAATGACTTTAAAAAGGGCATTTCTTATTTAAATGAGAAAGTTGCCAGTGCAAATTACATATGTTTTAAAAGCTCTGGATATGAAAATATTCCTTACAGAGATTATTTTCAAGTTTATTCAATGGATTTGATAAAAAAACCTATCTCTCTATGTTGTGCACAGCTTAGTTCTAATTTAATCGGAGATTATGCATTTTTAGACGTATATTATGCCTACACTTATCTTGATAAGAAATATATTTACAAAAATACAGACATATCTCAATTCATGGTGAGAAAAGACTTCTTTCTTGCAAACATAGAAAAATTTGCCTCTTTATATAAAGGAAGAAAAGCCATGTTCATCAATAAAGAAAATACATCATTTTTATCTATTCCATTAGTAGTTACAAGAAAAATTAAAACAATTCCCCTAAGAAACATAGACCACATTCTGTTCCTTAGTTTGGATTTGAATTTGCTGGTGCTTAAAAATCAGAAAAAATTGTTGAAGAATTCTTATATCTACAAGCTTTTAATTTACTCATTATTTATCAATCCTCAAATATTGAAACATGTTCTAGTGAATGTTTTACCAAAAAGTAAGAGCCCAAAATTAATCAAAATATCGAAATTTTTTAATAAACTATTCAATTAAACTCATATTTATGAGTTTGTTTTTCTCTATCAATATTATAAGAAGAACATGTTACAATTGCCGTACTTTTTTCAGCTTCTATTTTAGATGCAACTCTTGAAGGGATGAACAATCTAGTTCCGTCAGCAACTTTATAGATTTTCCTCTCTTTAGTGTCTATATCCTCCAAAGTAACTGTAGCATTACCAAGAAAACCCCACACTTCATCATATTCTCTCCAATGTCCTCCAAATGAACTTTCTTGATCTACTAATAATAATCTTATTTCTCCAGGTTTAAATTCGTTATTCTTTCCATCCATTATTGTAGTAGCTCTTCTTAATGAGTTAATGTTCAAGTCACCATTTTTCACATAAGATACTCTATCAATCAAACTCATCTTATGTCAAAATGTTTGAGACCACTTTGAACATCCAAAAAACTACTATCAGAATTCAAAGTTTTTTTGATTTTCCTCCACAAAGAAATGTCTAAAGAAGAATCATTCGCTCTTTTTACAAGCCCCTCTGTAGGCATCAGCTCTGGTTTTATTTCCGGTTTGTATTTTTTATATAAATCGTAAAGACTTATACGATTCTGCCCCACATTAACAATTCCGATAAACTTTCCATTTAATAATTTAATAATCTCCTCTGCAAGCTCCGTTATTGGAATCTTAGAACAAAATGAATCTTTAAACGCAGTTTCAAAAGAGATGTTTTCAGGTTGAAAGAAACTAGTTCGGATTATACAATGGTTTAAATGAAGTCTTACTAAATTCTCGCCAGCCAGCTTAGTCCAAGCATAAACTGTAAAAGGCTCTACATAGTCTGTTTCTTTGTAAGGACCTTTAGTACAAGGGTAAACATAATCTGTTGAAATGTAAATTAATCTCAAATTTGGTACATTCATAGATTCTCTTAATATATTAGCAGTACCGATAACATTAGTAGCAACAGCCAAATCAGAATTTTTTTCACATATTCTAACAGAAGCAATTGCTGCACAATGAATTACAGCATCTATTTTATGTGTTTCAAAATATTTAGAAACGCTAGTACTATCTGTAATATCTAAATCCGCACGAGTAGGAGAAAGAATAGACTCCTTAGGAGAAATTGATTTAATTAAAGCCTTTCCTAGTTTTCCATTTCCGCCAGTAATTAATATCGAATTATAATTCATAGAAAAAGCTCTTGACTTGCATATTTAAGCTTTTTGAAGGATTCTTTTTTTGTTTGATTTTTTCTTAATCCTATTTTACTTGCAATGCTTTTGAGTATAATAAAATCTTCATTGTCAAACAATTTAAAGATATACAGGCAAACTAAATAAGAAAATATAAAAATAATACTAATTACCAATGCCAAATACAAACCAATTTCAAAATTTTTAACTAAATAAACTCCCATAACTAATAAACCCATACAAATAACAACTAATCTTTTTCTTAAAGATCTAATAAGATTAAATCCATACATTTTCTTTATCTGGACAATTAAAGTAATAGAAAAAAGAACCTGGGTGATTAGTGTAGCAATTGCAGCACCAATCATTCCAGAACGGGGTATAAGTAAAATATTTAACAAAATATTAATTATTGTAAACACCAAAAAGTTTGAAAGTACCATTTTTGTTTTTCCTTTTATAGAAATCAAGCTAGTGGAGATGCCAACAACACTTGAAAACAATGCCCCGCAGGCAAGAATCTTTAATATTGAACCTGCTATCAAAAATTCACTTCCAAATAAAATGCCTAACAAATAATCTGAAAATAAAAACAGTAAAATAAATAAGGGAATATTAATTAAGTAAATCCATTTAGTCACTTGCTGAGTTAGTCTTTTAATAATCTCTTTTTTACCTTCGGAAGATTTAAAAGATATTAGCGGAAAAAACAATTGCATAAATATATCCGGAGCTATACCAAATAAAGATATAACTGTAGTTGCAGCGCTATACCAACCTACATTTTCTGCATTAGTAAAATAACCTAAAAGTAAAGAATCCGTCCAATAAAATATGCTGTAGAGTATTCCTACAAAAAGCAACGGCCAAGCATAGGAGAAAACCTCCGGAACAACCAGATTAGACTTAGGAATAACAGATTTAGGCATTTTATTCAGGTCTTTTTTTGCATAGTAGTTAGAGAGAATGAATAATCCAACAAAAACAAGGACATATGAAATTGAGACTGCAATTACACCGACACCCATCATGATTAATAGAAATAATATAATTAACCTAAAAGTGTTTTGATATATATTAATCAAAGCAGAATAAGTCCTAACATGTTCAAAACCCCTCAATACCCCCAAGTATAAGTTTGAAAGTAAAAGGAAAGGAAGAGAGAAAGCCATGCCCATTAGCAATGGTGTAAATTTTTCAGTATGAAATATTTTTTCCCCAATAATTGGAGCAAATGCAACAAGAATCATTGTAAATAGAATTCCTACTATAAGGAATATATTTCGCAAACTAATTACTAATCTCCTTATATATCCGAATTTCTTCTTGCCTCTATAAAGAGAAATATACCTAACTAAGCCATCGTTCAAACCCAAAGTGGCAATAGATGAAATTAGGGTTATTATAATAAGTCCAAGAGAGAACAATCCATAAGTTTCAGCGCCAAAATATCTTGCAATCAGTATTTTATACCCATAACTTGCAAGTTTTGAAACTACTATGGCAAAGAATATGAAAAAGGAGGATTTAACCAGAAGTTTTAGGTAGTAATCTATCTCATGGTTTTCTTTTTGAGCACTCATAAAGAGATATAATACAACCCATTAAAAAGAGTATCTATCCCAAATTTAAAGGCAGTTCAAGATTTCCTTTTCTTATTAAGGCAAGTCTCTTAAAACAATAAGTTAGCGCTTTAAAGTAAATTTTAGTTCTAAACAAATTAGTCTTATTAGGGCAAACTAATCCCTTTACCATTTGCAGTAGGCTCATACTAGTAAGAGCCCATGCTAATGAGACAATTCCTTTAAAATCATTTAAGTTTTTAGCTTGTATATACAAATGATTTACAAGATTCATATAAATTAACTTTGGTTTAGGGGTTCTTTCTACATCCGAAACTCTAGGAATTAGTTTGGCATAGGGAGTAATAAAAAGACCATTAGAGTATTTTCTATTCAATCTGGTGCTGAATTCAAAGTCTTCGGCTAATGCATATCGGAAAAATCTCTCATCAAAAATATCTTTGTCAAAAATCTCCTTCTTATAAGCCATATTAAAACCTGAAAGCCAAGAAGAATTTATTATCTTGGTAAGTCTGTAAGGATAACTAGCCCCAAAAGGCGATAGTACTAAACCCTTATTGACAGTCCAGTTTTCAAGTAAAAATATCTTTCTTAATATATTTTCAAGTCTGTGTATTTTTTTGCTATTAGGAAAATAGTATCCAGATACCCCTATAGCCCCAGCATATTTATTGAAGACATCAAGTATGTTGTTAAAATAATTATCTTCAATGGCAATATCATCATCTAAAAAAATTATTATCTTAGATTTTTTAGAAGCCTTTTTAATTCCAGTATTCCTAGAAACAGTAAGTGAATTAATCTCCGATTTAAAATATTTTATTTTTGGTTGATCTAATCTCTTTAATAACTGTTTCGTTTTATCATTAGTACTATTATCTATAATTAAAACTTCCCTTATCTTTTTTATATCTTTATTGAAAGAATCAATCGCTATCTTAAGATCCTTATCCCTATTATAAACTACAATAACTACCGAAATATCTCCAAAGTTATAATTCAAATTATTCATAATTATTTTATTGTTTCAAGTTCTACACACAAAACTTCAGCAGGAATAAGGAAGCTTAAAAAACAAACATAGAGTTTTTGCATTTTTTGACTGCAATTGAAAAACCATGTAAAAAAAGGAGTAAACTTTGAAAAGACGATCTTTCTCCGAATTATTCTGAAGCGAGCCTTAGAATAGTAATTTAGTCCGTCATTCAATCTAAAATAATTAAATGTCTGGTATGTGTAAAATGATTTATGTGTTGGGTCTGCAACAGCCCCTACACTAGGAAATATTGGAACCTCAATCATTATTCTGGCTTTACTGTGAGTTATTCTCCATATTTCTTCCAATGGTTTAATTATGCTTGTTAAATGCTCCAGCACATGAGAACAATAAACAAATTCAAACTCTCCATCTTTGAAAGGCCAAGGATATCTCTCAAGATTGTGAACAACATCTATTCCTGGAAGTTTAACAGAATCTAAATTAATAAATCCATTCATTATGTCTTTTCCACAACCAATATTAAGATTTTTTGTTTTCATATAGTTCTCTCCATTCATTCTCAATATAATGCTTTAAAGAATCTTTCCAATTACCCATATTATCTAAATTTTTAAATTGCAGATTTTTATTAATCATACGTTCAGAAGTAGCTCTCTGCACAGGAAAGTCTTTTTTAAAAAATTCGCTTGATACTGGCTCAATTGCTTCAGTATCTTTGCCAAGTAAAGTTAGGATATGCTTCATCATTTCATGTCTGCTTGTATCTCCATGACAAGCCATGTGGTAAAGTCCATAATATTTAGTACTTATTAATTTCTCTAAATTTTTTGCAAAATCTAATGTGTAAGTTATAGTACCATATTTATCATTAACTACTTTAAATTTAGTCTTCCCATCTTTAATTTGAGACAGCATATAAGAAACAAATTTCTTATCTTTTTTTCCTCCACCAACCATCCATCCAGCTCTTATTATGAAATATTTTTCTAAAAAGTTTTGAACTGCAATTTCTGCATAATATTTTGTTTTACCATAAACATTTATCGGATTTGGAAAGTCATCTTCAATATACCTTTCTCCAGTTCCATCAAACACTCCGGCCGTGCTGATGTAAACTATCGGAATGTCCAATTCTTTACAAATTTGCGCAATGTTTTTGGTGCCTAGAAAATTAGTTCTATGGGCTTCAGCAGGATTAGACTCGCAATATTCAAGATTAGTTAGGGCGGCAAGATGAAGAATAATATCTGGTCTAAATTTCTTGGCAATTTCGCGAGAGCTTTCCAAATCTCTAACATCCAAATGGCTAAGCCATTCTTCATCAAGGTCAATATCTGTAGCCAAGACATCGTACTTCTTGGACAAATGTGAATACACCGAACTACCAAGCATTCCGCCACAGCCAGTTATGAGTATACGATTAATCATTTGCTAAGGGTAGCGGAAGTTTCATTATGAATAACTTTATAGTCATGTGCTGCTACATACCATGACTTAAAGAAGCTAATCAGTCGTTTAAGAAAACTTGCATGAAAATAAGTATTGCTCAAACTTTTGAGCTTGTAGGGGTCTGTTCGAGTGAGAAATGCTCTCACAAATTGCTCTTTTACTGTTCTGAAAGCATCGAACCAATTACCATGTCTAAACCAGAATACAATTTGTCCGTAGGCTTGATGACCATAAATAAAGTCTTTGGCTCCAGAACGTGATGAGAAACTACCTACATGTATGGATTTTGCAAACCCATTATAAATTACCTTAAATCCTGCATGATTAGCTCTGAAACAATAGTCTATATCATTAGGACCATAAAAGAAATGTTCATCATAATATCCTATTTTTTCAATAACCAATCCCTTGATAATAATACACGCTCCTCCAACCGCCTTAGTTTCACGTATAAAATCATATTGTCCGACATCCTTTTCAAGATATTGCGAATGCTCCCTTTCATGGTAAAGTAATTGCACCCTTCCATCAGGGAATATCAGCTTTCCGCAGCTAATTCCTCTATCTTTTGATTTTTCCAACTCTTCAATTTGTAAACTGAGCCAGTTTTTTTGAACAGTAACAATATCACTATCCATGGCGCAAATATAATCTGCCCCAAGTTTCTTCAAAGCATATCTCCACCCAGTATTTGTTCCGACAGTATATCCATAATTCTTAGGAAGTTCAATGACCTTCATATCCGGTCGTATCTTTAATATTTTTTCAAGTGAATCATCCATAGAGCCGTTATCAATAAGAATTACTTTATAATTGGGGTAATCAGTCATTCCAAGGCTTTTTATGCAGTTTATGATGGTTTGACCGCCATTCCAATTAACGATGACTATAGCAACAAGAGGGTATTTTCTTGTGTTTTTAGAGGTTTTCATACTCCTAAACTGTCTGTTTAGCCATTAAAAAACCTTTCCAAAAGCCCCTAACATACTGAAAATGAGCCAATAAAAAGACAAAAGGAGCCAATAAAACAAGCCCTTTAAGTTTAGAAAAGTTGATTCCCTTAAAAAATAAAATCCATCCTAAAATTGGAATGGCCTTCAATAAACCAACATACCATTGAGGCATTTTAAGCCCATATATTCTAACCAAAGCTCCAAATCCATTCGCAAGTTGTAACTCTTTTCTTAATCTGCTCTTTGCAGAATAATAATTATAGTGCATAACTTTAGTGTGGGGATAAGCAATTTTCCCTACCTTTGATAATTTAATATAAATGTCAAAATCTTCTCCAGCAGTTCTAAATTTATTCTCTTCAAACAATCTTACTCTTTTAAGGGCGGATTTTTTATATGCGCAACCCTTCTCATCTAACAAAGGAGTGATAATCTTTTGTTCTTTAACACTCAATATCTTTGCAGTATTATCAAATGTTTTCCACAGTTCTACAGGTAGCTCCACATCGGAAACACTCGCCACACAATTTTCCTTATTTAAAGGTTCAATTAAATTTTCAATCCATCTATTTCCCACAGGAACACAATCTTGGTGTAGTGTTATAATTATACCATATTTTGACTTCTTTATTCCATTATTTATATTTTCCGCAAGACCTCTATTTTTTTGAAAAAGCACCTCTATTTTACCTTTAAAATCTTGATTTTTAATTGATTTTTTAATCTGGTTTAATAAGTCAGGATTTGGTTTATAAGTCGGAATAATAATTGAGACATTCATAAATTTCATTAACCAAGCATATTTATAAAAGTCCTGCTTTTACCTTTAAGATGAGAATTTTAGAATTAACAGATTATACTGCCGGAGGCTGTGGGGTGGGCATGCGCGTTCTTAAGGAGGCGCAATTATTAGCAAATAAAGGTCATGAAGTTACAGTTTTCTCAACAAATCATATAAAAGGTTCAGAGGCAATTTGTCCAAAACAAGAGAAAATAGCAAAAGTTACCATCAAAAGATTTCCTGCTAAAAAGCTTGGAGGAGAAAGTTACTTGCATTGGAATTTCTCTTCAGAGGCAGTTAAATTCAATCCAGAGGTGATAATTGCCCATTCCTATAGGCATCCACATACAACTAAAGCATTAAAAGTATCAAAAAAACTTAGATGTCCTATATTTTTAGTAACCCATGCTCCATTTGCCCGCGAGAAATCAAGAACAATAATGCAAAATATTATTGTAAAATTATATGACCAATTTATTGGTAAACACACTCTAAATAAATTTACAAAAATAATCACAATTACTCAATGGGAGCAAGTATATCTTCATAATTTAGGAATAAAAGATAATCGGATAGAGTATATTCCTAATGGAATATCTGAAGAGTTCTTTATACCAATAAAGAAAGTGAATAAAAATAATATAAATAAAATAATTTATATTGGAAGAATAAGTCCGATAAAAAATCTTGAAATTGTAAGTTACGCTCTAGCCTATCCAATAGAAAAGGGTTTTATGATAAAAATAAAAGGTCCAGCAGACAAAGAATATCTTAAGAAATTAAAAAGTATAGTCAAAGAAAATAATTTGCAAGATCGAGAGATATTTGTTCCAGAATCTTACAATTCTATTGAACAGATTAATGAATTAGACAGAGCAGGAATATTTATTCTACCCTCAAAAAGTGAAGGAATGCCTCAGACCCTTATTGAAGCAATGGCTCGCGGTAAAATTGTAATAGGGAGCGATAATGAGGGAAATAAAGAATTGATAAAGAATGAAAAAAATGGTTTTCTATTTAAAAATGGAGACGCAGAAGACCTAGTTAGAGTATTAAATAGAATAAATAATCTGACTCAAAAGGAAATTGATTCATTGCAACAATATGCTAGAAAAACAGCAGAAAAATTCAGATGGTCTGAAATCATAGATAAACTTGAAAAGATTATAGGGATGTAGAATATACAAAGACATTTAAACAAAAATCTCCCCCATTAAATAGCTATGAGTTCTTCAACAAAATCAAAATTTGAAGCTTGGTTAAGCAATAAAGATGTGAGATACATGCTTATCATTTTAGCAGTAGCTTTTATTATTCGTTTATATTATTTTATTATTGCTTCAGGTCAAACTATGTGGTGGGATGAAGCAGAATATATGTCTGCTGCAAAACACTGGGCCCTAAATATCCCATATGACTTAAACGAGCAAAGACCCCCTTTATTTCAACTGCTTGGAGCTTTGTTGATTAAATTTGGCTTTGGAGAAGTAGCTTTGAAATTTATTTTGGTTTTAATTCCATCTTTAACTTTAGTGGTCTCTGTCTATTACTTAGGCAAGGAGCTTTATGGTTCTACAGTGGGGCTTATTGCAGCCACAGGAACTGCATTTGTATGGTCCATGTTGTTTTGGAGCATACGTTTTCAACCAGACTTTTTTTCAGTAACATTTCAAGTTCTGGCTTTGTTATTCTTCTGGAAAATGGTAAAATCTCCCGCCCGCATTAATGCAGTATATACTGGGCTATTTGTAGCAGCCGGATTTTATTTCAAGATTTCGGCATTGCTAATCCCTCTGTCAATGGTTATTTTTGCATTATATCAAGATGGCCTAAAAATATTCAAACAAAAAGATTATTGGATATTGCTTGGGGTATTCGTTGTAGCAATGATTCCATTTATGATATGGCAAGCAGTTACTTTTGGAAATCCTATTGCATTTGGAGTAACGTATTCAGGAGATTTTAATGAAGGCAGGTCTCCAGGCTGGATGACTCTCGATTTCTATTATTCCTTTTCAAAACTACCAATATTTATTTTATTTATTATTGGATTGGCTATAACTTTATTCAAGACAGCAATAACAGCGGATTTAATTTTAAAAGACAAATCTTTGAGAAAAGACCCTTATATTTTCTCAGCAATAGTGCTTTTGGTTATTACTCTATTCTACATATTCTATATTAGAGGAACTATAGAAGATCGTTGGGTTTTTCTAATGATTCCTTTTATCTTCTTTTTTGCAGGAAAAACGATATTAATTATATATGATAAAATAAAGAAACATTCCAATCTCTTTGCGATATTGTTTATGATAATATTATTGTTAGCTTTTATTATTCCACAATTATCTCATACAACCGAATTAGTAAATTCCAAGAAAGATAGTTACGCCCCAGTAAAAGAAGCTTCCTTGTTAATAAAAGAAAATTCACAACCTCAAGACAAAATTTTTAGCGTTTCTTATACTCAAACAACAGCATATGCAGAACGAGAAGTAATTACATATTCTGAAATGCCTGAAGAAAACTTCACACAGATATTGCAAAAAGAAAATCCTCGTTTTGTCATAGTTTCCATTTTAGAGCCTCATCATCCACAATGGATGTTACAACAAGTACAAAATGAACAAGGATTTAGAGGAATTCTCTTTCCTTATTTTAATTCATCTATAATAGTCTCCCCTCAAAATCAGATAGTTCAATATGACCTTAAAAAACAGGTTTCTCAAGATGGTGCAGTTTTCAGTTTAATTTATCCACTAGATAATAATTTCGGGGGATTAGTCGCATATAAAATTGACTATATTACCTAATGTGTGGAATAACAGGATTTACTTGGGGAGATAAAAAACTAATTCGTTCTATTACAGAACGCATCTCTCACAGAGGACCAGATGCACAAGGATATTACGTCGATAAAGGAATTTCATTAGGCCACAGACGCCTTAGTATCATAGACCTCTCGCCCAAAGGCCGGCAGCCAATGTTTAATGAAGATAGTTCAATAGTTATAGTATTTAACGGAGAAATATACAACTTCAAGAAATTAAAAGAAGATTTGCTAAAGAAGGGATGCAAATTCAAAAGCAACAGCGACACAGAAGTAATAATTGCAGGGTATGAAGAATATGGCGAAAAAATATGCTCAAAACTTGATGGTATGTTTGCATTTGCATTGTGGGATACTAAAAATAATAAATTAATTATCGCACGAGATAGGATTGGAAAAAAGCCTTTATATTATGCCACAGAAAATGATAATTTAATATTCGCTTCAGAAATTAAATCTCTATTAGAAGCAGGGGTTTCAAGAGATATAGACAAAAATATCTTAATAGACACAGTCGCTTGTCGTTTCTCTCCGGGAAATAATACTGTATTTTCTAAAATTAAAAAGTTGCCTCCAGGTTCTTACGGTATTTTTTCAAAAGGAAAATTAAAAATCTCTTCATATTGGCAAATTCCTCCACTAACTGAAACTAAAGAGCCTTCAATAAAAGAAGTAGACCAGTTAATAGATTCTGCTGTAGAGAAAAGGCTCATGTCAGATGTACCAATAGGAGTTTTATTATCAGGAGGATTAGATTCAAGCACAATGGTTGCATATATGTCTAGAAAAACAGAAAACATTAAAACATTTTCAGTAGGTTTCACAGAAGGAATAGATGAATCAAAATATGCCAGAATAGTTGCAAATCACTTTAACACAGACCATAAAGAAATAATTCTAGACAAAGAAATGCTTTCTCACCTGCCAAAAGTAGTTTATCATTTAGACGAACCAATATCGGACCCGGCAGCATTGCCAACATACCTTCTTTCAAAAGAGGTTTCAAAACATGTCAAGGTAGCGTTGTCAGGCGAAGGTGGCGACGAAGTCTTTGGAGGATATGACACAGTAAATAAATTGTCTTTTTTAAATAAGATTAATAAAATCCCTTACCCAATAAAGAAAATATTAATTCCAGCGCTCAAAGGAGTATCTAGTCTTTATGTGTATCCGAAAAAACAAATATATAACTTTGGAGCCGACTTATTGAACAGTAAAACAATAGAAGAAGCTTATAAAAAATTATATTATTTTCCTTTCAATAAATGTGAAATAAAAGAATTCACTAATGTATCAAGACCTGATTTATTAGACAACTTTATCAAAAGTAAAGAATTATACAAAGCATCAATTAATTTTTACTTCAAAGAATGGCTTCCAAACGATTTACTAATGAAAGTAGATAAAACAAGCATGGCTCATGGCTTAGAAATACGAGCCCCCTTTCTAGACAAAGACCTAATAGAGTATTTCTTTAGTATTCCAAGAAAACATAAGATTAATAGAGATTTATTCAAAAAAACAGTTTCTCCTCATTTGCCCAAGATCATAGCTAATCGTAAAAAACAGGGATTCAGTTTACCAATTTCAACATGGTTTACCAATAAAGACTTCTTCAATAGAATAGAGCCACACATCCAAGACTTGAAGAAAAGAGATATCTTCAATCAAAACAAACTGAATAATCTAATTAATAATCCGACTGCCTATAGAAACGATCATAAATTATGGTCATTACTAAACCTTGAGCTTTGGTATAAACTTTATATCGATCAAATCTCATCAGAAAAAATAAGCATATGACCATAAAAGTGAGCTATATTTTAGGCATACTTAATGCAGAAAGAACTCTAAGAGAGTGTCTAGATTCTATTTTAATGCAGAATATGGATAAAAAAGATTATGAAATCTTAATTATTGATGGCGGCTCTACAGATAAAACTCTTTCAATAGTAAAAGATTATCAAAAAAAAGAGAAGAACATCAGATTATCTCACAATCCAAATAAGCTTTCAGAAGGAAAGGGTAATGGAAAAGATCAAGGTGTTAGTAAGTCAAAAGGCAAGTATCTTATTTTCCTTGATCATGATAACATTATTCTTGACAAAGATTGGATAAATCAAATGATTCAACCTTTTAAAGATAAAGACATAATGGCCTCACAGTCTTTGCTAGATTACCGAAAATCGGATAATAATTTTCTTAAATATATTAATGCATTAGGCGTAGAAGACCCCTTTGCTACACCTTACTCTTTAGTCTCTCAAGTAGTAATCAATCATCACAAATTTAAAAAATCCAATGAATCCTGTATATTCAGTTTATCTCCAAAAAACATATTATTCTTTGGGGCAAATGGATGTATATTCAGAAAATCTGTATTTAGCAGGATAGGAGGTTATACTCGCGACGTAGACGTCTCTGCAAGCATGGCTAAACTTTCTATGAAAGTAGCAGTACCAATTAAGCCTCGCATATATCATAAGACTTCCAACGATATGTTCAGCTTCCTAAAGAAAAAAACGATATACTTCTATCGTTTTATTAATAAAGAATATGAAACAAAGTCTTTCAAATGGACTCAATTAGGTAGCCCTCCAAGCACAATAAGATTCTTTCTAACAGTTTTAACTAACCTTACTTTAATAGTTCCTCTTTATCAAATCATGCCTAAATTTATTCAAGATAAAAAGTTATTCTGGCTTTTGCATCCATTTTATGTTTTCTTCATAACTCTAATTTATGGATGCATAACAATTCCGAAGTTTAGAAACTTCTTGAGATATGTTTAATTCTTAACCGCAACAAGAATACAATCCATACCTTCAGACTCTTTATTATATTGCTTGTAAGTTTTATCAATTTCAGAAGTAAATATCCCAAACCTAACTTTCTTATGCAAGAGATATTTAAAGAATAAGTGCACATACAAGTCAAATAAAAGTTTTAAAGATTCTACTGTATTTTTATGTTCAATCTTAAATCCATTTTCAACAAGCAAAGCTTCTATTTCTTGCATAGAATAGTGTCTTTTATGCTGTGTATATCTTACTGGATTAAACAAGTGTAATAAATGCTTATTGGGAACAGAAATAATTAGTTTACCTTTTCTTTTTAACATAGAGTGAATTATTTTTAGTGTTTTTCTATCATCTTCTAAATGCTCAAGAACCTCAAGCATTATAACTGTATCAAACTTTTTACCCTTTAACTCTTTTGGTTTAGTTATATCCCCAAATATAAGTGTAGTATTTTTAAGATATTTTTTTGCATGAAACAATTTCTCTTTATCTAAATCTATACAAGTACATCCCTTAACTCTATTTTCAAGTCTCTTCTCAATTTCAGGCATATTGGAGATTCCAACAGTAAGAACTTCATCTTTTGCCCCAGGTTTTGAAAGAGCTACAACATAATCTGTGCGGTTATTACTAAATGGATTCATATTGAATCTATGACTTTTTTAATTTTTTCTTGTAAGCTGTAAAGTCCGTTTAAATCTATTTTTGGTTTTTTATTATATTTAATAAGCAACTGCGGAGTTAAATAATTTATATTTCTAATCACTAGAACATTAGCTTTTTTAGCAAAATATTCTGCAAATTCAACCTGATGGTCGTTAATATGTTCGTGATACTTGCTCTCCCTAGGAACAGTAATTACTGGTTTGTCATATTTTAGTATAAATTCTATTAGCGATGTAGCCGATTGAGCAATTACAATCCTTGCTTTCTTGTAATATTTGTCCATATCCTCAGTAAATTCAAAATATTTCACATTTTTTGGAACATATTTGGTAAATCCTCTCTGAACGATTATTTCTTCTTTAATTTTTAGCGCTATTTCATCTATTCTACGTATAAGCCTATCAAATTGATCTGTATGAGTCCCAATAGTAACAAAAATCATACTATTCCTCCCACATATTTTGCTTTTCTACCATATTTTCTAGCCATTTGTTCATGTTGCACCCAAAATGTGTCTGCAAACAAATAGCATACTCTAGCTGACCAATTAGGAGTCTTAACTCTTATAACTGTATCAATGAACACAGACTTTATGCCTAATATCCTCACAGCAATAACCGCAGGAATAGAAATCTGAGCACCATTAGTAAAAATTAAGTCTATTTTTTCTTTTCTTAATATCTCTATCAAACTAAAGAGGGTCTTAATATAAGTAAAAGGATTTAATTTTAGCAGAACGTCTTTTTTTAAAAAATATGTTCTATATCTCCCTAAGAAATATTTATCTTTTATTTTTGGATTTATATCCTCAGTAATTAATATGCAATTATTTTCTCTTATTACAGTTTCATCAAAAATAAGCTTAAACTGACCAAGATGTCCTCCCTGCGAGGTTATAAGTGCGATGTTTTTTATCTTTTTCATATTATTTAGTGGGTTTGAATATTCTTATAAATTTATCATAAATGCGTACCATTCTTTTGAATGGGGAATGTAAAATGCGCAAACGCACAATAGAAAGAACCATCCATGGTCCAGCATTCCAGAAATTAATGGTAGAATAATCTCGGTTAGACCATGTTGTAGGGAGTTCTTTTATTTTGAATCCTTCTTTATTTAATAAATAAAGTAGTTCTATGTCAAATGCCCATTGAGTCATCCCCATTTTAGTTATAACCTTTCTTAAAGCCCCTTGTTTGAATATTTTTGCCCCGCATTGAGTATCTCTAAATGGAATAATAAGAATAGCGCGAATAAAGAAATTATATATCCTGGAAGCAATAATTCTAGAAAATGTGTTTCGGGGAGTCAGTTTAGACTCTGAAAGATATCTGCTTGCAACAATCCCCTCACAATTATTTATTTTATAAAATAATCTATAAAACTCTTCTGGGGTTGTAGACATATCTGCATCTACAAATCCAATGTGAGTGTAATCCCCATTTAGGGCATGTTTGAATCCCTCAATAACTGCAAAACCCTTCCCCCCCCTTTTAAAACTAATAATCTCTAAAAATTTACAAGCATATTTTTTAACAACAGCCTCAGTATTATCTGAACAAGCGTTAATTACAACCATTATCTTAAAGCTACTTAATTTTTTTAGTTTAACTATCTCTTTAAAATAAAGCAGATAAGATTCTAATGTTTTACCAATACGTTTCTCTTCATTATGTGCTGGAACAATAATTGCTAATCTATACATCTCCCTGTCTATATAATGATGTTTTAAACATGTCGGTTAATCTTAACAAATACAATAGAAGATATTAAAAGTATTGCTGAAGACACTATAAATGCAAAGGAGAACAATTTCAGATTTTCAGAAAGAAATAGAAGTAGCAAAATTTGAACGAAGTTGCAAGAAAATAGGTATAAATAATTCTTGATAGGTCCTAATGAAAGGCGATAAACTAAAATCATATTTGCAAACGCAATGATGCTAAACGATATCCCAATATAAAACAGTATCTCTGCGGCTTCGGGAACAGGTTTTCCTGCAAAGAACGTTACAATAAAATCTGAAAAAAAGTAAAATACGCATAGAACTGAAACAACAATCAATAATAGAATAATTATAGAAGTTGTAAAGATAGTATTATTCTTCTGACTTGTCTGATTCTCTGCGGATAAAGGGAACATGGCTTTCCCAATAGGGACAGAGAGCCAAAGAACAATTTTTCCTAAAATAGAGGATATAGCATATGCCCCAGCAGTCTCTGGACTAAACATTATTTTTGCAAGAATAACATCCACACTATAAAACAATACTATAATTGCAGTAATAAATGTAGTAGGTCTTGCGTATTCGTAAATATCTTTTGTTTTCGAAATACCATTTGAAAATTTATAAATATCTTTCAAAGATATAAAAGAAAGCAAAAAAGAAATAAGCGCCCCAAGAATGAAGCCTCCTATCGCTCCATAAACTTTCCAGCCTACTATTACAAACAAAATTCCAAATATTAACTTGAACATAGATTCTACTACCAGATTTGTTCCCAAAGCAACAAATTGTTTTCTTCCTTGAAGTACTCCTCGGGAGACGGGCAAACAGAATATTAAATAAATAATTAGACCATTCATTGCAAGAAGCATATAAGAAATATCAAAAAAAACTGAAAGAGGTATAGACAAAACTAAGTATATGCTAAAAAAGATAGTTGCTAAAAACCTACCCTTACGTAGAGATTTAGATATTAAACTTCTTATCTGTCCTTTATCTTCACTATTCACAGTATATTTCGCAATTACTATTTGAATAGAATCTGAAAAAATGGCAAAAATATAAATTATCGCAAAAAGTGCCGCCAAGATTCCATATTCCGCTACAGAAAGCAATCTTGCCATTGCAAATTGATAAATAAAATTAAGTAAATTAAATAATCCAAAGGCGACAAGCAATACAAAACTACCTTTAATAAGTTTGGCGTTTAACATGAAGATTACAGCAAAATCCTATTTTTAAATTGGTGTCTAAGAATATAGAATGTCATCAGGGTAGTTTGTCTGTAAATAATTCTCATTAAATTTGATGTTTGAAGGATATTTTAATTGCCATATTTTTATAGGCCCTCTAAACTCATTAAAGTAAACAAAATCTCCTATTTGTGCGCTTTGAGCCTTTAGCATATCCACAAGTGCATCAGGTTCATTATGTGCAAGAAAAAAGTTTTCATTAGACTCGCCATAAAGATAGAATCTTGCAACATTACTTTTAACGGTTTTAGAACTCAAATAAATTAAAGCTCCGCGAGAATCAATATCTGCTCCGCCTTGAGAATTAGCAGTAACCCGTGGATAGATAAATACGCCGGCATCAATGCCTTTTTGAGTATCTACAAATCCAGTCTTCTCATCCCAATAATATCTAAGGGGAATCTGGTAAGTTTTTTCCTGCAAAAGATATATTCCAAAAACATCTGAGATGGAGCCAGATGCATCAACTACTAAAACTGCGGCTGCAACATAAGCTTTTCCCTCAGGTAAAAATATTTCGCTACCATTATTTTCATAAATTATATCTTGATCTATTGCAGTCCCTCCAGAATAAACAAAAACAGTAGAATTTTTGCGTTCAGTTGTTTGAGAATTATCTCTTAAAAACGTAGGTATCCAGCTTCTTCTATCATAACTTGGGTCTGAGCCTATTAATGAAAATGCACTGTATTTCCCAATATCTGTTGAGTCAATTAAGAAATGAGTTACATTATGAGCATAGAGAAATTCAAACGTTTTGGTGATATTAGTTTCCGTAAGAGCATATCTCCCCATCATATGATTCCAATAACCAAGATAATTTCCTCCATCAAGTACTGTCGCTCTCTCGCCAAGAGACTGAACCCAGTAACCATAATCCCACCAATGTCCAAATACAGCATCGCTAGAAGTATTATCCCTTACCCAAGACATCGCCTTCTGCCATTGCTGATTATATGCGGAAGGAACATAATTCTGAGCAAGATCTTTACTGTTAGAATAATTAACATATGCTGCGAAAAAGGTCAATGCAATAATAATCGCGCATAATAAAGTGACTGCACCCCATGCTTTTTTCTCAGATATTATTTTATACACATAAACGGAACTTTTTATAAAAAGGTACGCTACCAGCATTGAAACTATTGGGACCAGCATAAGCACTAGTCTTATGGATGCTCTAGCCGATACAAGAGAGATGATAAAAAATACAAGTGTAAAAATTACTCCAAATGGTATTGTGTCATAAATATTATATATTCTTAACCTACTGAATTGCTTACAGATATACATGAAAGCCACTATCATAAATATTGTTCCAATAAAATATAAGAATACGCTCAAGAAATTCGACCCATTGAAAATACTTGTGGGGCTATACCTTGTGTAGATTATTGCAAGTACGACCGCTACCCATGCGCCTATCAATATTGCTTTTTGGCGTTTCATTAAAGGTGTATTTTTCAACCCAACATGCAATATTACTGCAGAAGCAATGACTCCAAGTAGTAGCAACAATGGGAATTTCAAGAATACAGGTCCAAATTGAGATGCCCATTCAGCAAAAAATGGCTGTCTGTTTTCTGCAACTGTCTGGATTAAACGGGATGCTGGTGGTTGAATTAACTGAATATACAATGTCCTAATCTGTCGGGCAATAAATGAAGGTCCAAATAAAATTGTTCCAACTAATATTGTGAAGATTCCTCCGTATATTATTGAGACTAGACGCGGAGAGCCTTTTAAAAATGAGGGGATATATTTAGAGAAGCGACGGTGGACTATCGAGTCCATTATAAGAATTATTACAACAAACAATGTGATTGCCCCTTCTAAGCTGTTGATTAAGGCAGAAAATGAAAATCTCTCAAAAAACAAAAATGCTATGATAAAGGTTACCACTAAAAATATACAATATGAAATTGTTCTCCTTAGATTTATCTGTCCGAATAGGAACATAATCATAACAGCCGTGCTCACTATTAGCTGGACATATGCATAACCTCCCCAGGTTAGAGCCATAAGACCTGCAAATAGCCCTCCTAGCCCTGCAAATATGAACTGTTTGTTCCTCTTCTCCTCTTTCCAGCTTAGCAAAAAGAAAAAGAATGCCATAAAAAAGAAAAAGAATGCGGCAGACTCCTTTTCAGGAATTCCAGCTATGGTGCGGGGAATAAATGAGGGAATAATTGAAAATAAAAGTGAAGCAACCACTGCTCCGATGCTTGCCTGTTTTTTATTAATTACATAAGAAAATGCGATCCGAGTCATAAGGAAAAATGCAACGACCGTCAAGGCAAACATAAAAACTGGATATAATGCTGCAGATTGTTCAATCGAAGCACTTCCAAAGAATGATGCGAGGTTATGAAACCACGCAATTGAATGAGGGAGTAATGGAAATTCCAAACTACTTTCAAATCCAAATGGCACATATCTCATCGTGTCGACTGCAAAGAGGCTTCCATTTTCAACTATGTATTTTGCCCAACGTAAAAATAAAAAAGGGTCTAAATCTGGACCAAGAGTCCATCCACCAGTCGTCACGTCTCTTAAACCTGATAAATTGCGAGTGCGAATCCATACAGAGAGATATACAACTAGTGCAAGAAAAATATAAATTGTCCAATCTGCCTTTTTTTTAACAAATCCAAAAAGTTTCATCTGCCTCTGGCGAATAACATTTTCTCCTACAGAATTGTCCATTTACTAATTGACAAAATGTGTTATTTAAAGGTTACTCGTCAATACGAATTGACCCAAGGGCAATAGGATAATTATTTAACTGCTTCCATTTCAATATGGCAAGCTCCCATATATTTGGGCATTAATTTATAAATAAACTTCTTTAATTGGTTACTTGCACCGTAAAAATAATCAAATTTGTGATTCTTAAATTTCCCAAACAAATACCTTAAGTGACTTGCAGCAAACAACGCATAATGGTGATCTTCTTTATAACCCTCTTTTTGTTTGTGCCCAAAAGGGTTTTTTTCAAATAGTTTTTCATAGGCTTTATTATGTTCATGTTTTTTTAGTAAGTATATTGGGATAAATCCTGCATGATCTGTTCTTAGCCATATTTTTCCACCCCATTTAAGAATTCTATAGCATTCTTCTGCAAAATTGCCTAGGTTCTTTATATGTTCAAGAACAGATTTGCAGTAAATCTCATCAAAAAAGTTACTTGGATAAGGCAGTTTTTCATTAAGGTCTGCTACTTGGGTCGTTGCCTGTGTCTTAAACATATCAATCCTATGGGTTCCATAAAAATCATTTCCACAGCCGAGATTTAGAATTTTAACACTCATTGCATTCGCAAAAATTTAAACCAATTTATAAGGATTTCTATTGAATGTCTATCTAAAGAACAAAGGCGTAACAAAAACCTCAATCAATGCTGAAAAAAACAGCAATATCACTGCTAAAATTACTAAGTTTAATGAATCCTGCAAAACTCTCCAAAATCTTTCAGTTCCAATGTCTCTGCGAATAACTGCAAAAGAAATCATTCCTCCCGCCAAAGCAACTACAAAATAAGAAGCAATTTCAGGCAGTCCATGTACAAAATACCTCAATAACGCAACGGGCAAATAATTCAAATCCGATTTAGTAAATATTGCTATCGCCGCTGCAATAACACTCGCATTCCAAGCGAGAATAAATATCACGCCCGCACCGAACAATAAAGAGAATACTAAAGTAAAGATAAGCACATATACATTATTAGCAAAAATCAAGAACATTCGCTCTTTGTTTGATGCAAAAGCCGTAGGGCTTGTTTGGTCTTTTGCTATAAGATTTGTGATGCATTTATCGTCTCCAGGTTTATTTATCAAACAATAAGTCCCGAGCTGTTGCTCAAGACTTTCAGTAGTGGGCAGAATGATATACCAAAATGAAAATCCCAAGACAAAACCGATAAAAAGCCACATAAACGCCCACAAGGCCTTACGATGGTCTTTAATCAATTGAAAAGTTCCTATATTCTCTTGAGATGAGCGAGTCTCCTCTATCCTAAACATATAGAACATAAAAGGTATTGAAAACATCACTGTAAAAGTAACAACGAGTATTCCTGCAACATCTTTTAAGACAGGGTCGTTCTTGAATATCCATTCAACTAACAGTATAGAAATACTCGCGTAAAAAACTCCTACAAAAAACATTTCCCAAGGCTTTCGTTCAGCCTTCGCAGGATTAACAAGCATTTCAAACATAAATTATCACCAACATAAGTAAAATTAATCACCTTTTTATATATGTTAGCTTTATTCAATACATGGATTCGTTCTCAAAAATATGTGCGGATATAAAGTCTATCAAAATTCAAGGAGCAACCAACGTAGCAAAATCCGCAATAAAGGCTTATTGTTTAAAACCAACTAAAAAATCAAAAGAAATTCTAATAAAATTAAGGCCTACAGAACCCATGGTTTCTAATGCGTTAAATATTCTTGAAAAATCATCAACAGAAAATGTATTAAATCACTTTGAAAATGCACAAGAATTTATCAATTACTACATACAGAAGTTAATCTCGCAAAATTCAGTTATTTTTACCCATTGTCATTCAAACACTCTTGCGCAAGCATTAATCTCTGCCCATAAGTCCAAAAAGAAATTTTCTATAATAAACACTGAAACAAGACCCCTATATCAAGGACACATAACAGCAAAACAACTCTCTAAAGCAGGAATCAAAGTTTCAATGATAGTTGACTCTGAAATGTTAGAAGGAATAAAGAATGCAAATATTGTATTATTAGGAGCAGACGCAGTCACTAAAAAAGGAGTCCTAAACAAAGTAGGAAGCGCATCCATTGCAAGAATAGCTAAAGATTACAAAAAGCCTCTTTACATTGTAACAGATTCATGGAAATTCTCAACGCATAAAATTCAAATTGAAAGACGTTCTCCTCTAGAAATATGGTCTCGCTCTCCAAAGAATGTTAAAATAGAGAATTTTTCTTTTGATTTAATACCCATTAAACAGATTACCGAGATAGTTTCAGAATTTGGAATATTGTCCTATAAACAATTTATCAAAGAAGCAAAAAAGAGTCTTAAGCGTTACGGGGTAAAATAAGTTCTTCAAGATTTGCTGTAACATTCTGAAGTTCTTCGGATAATTGAATTCTAAAAGCCTCAAGCCTATTTTTCTGTTCAACAGCAACTATTTTTGTCTCATTAATATTCTTCCTAACATAATATCCTGCTCCAACATCAACAAAAAACTTTTCAGAAGAATTAGGTTTCATAAAAGCAAAAACGGATTTTCCTATCGGAGCAAGAATCTCCGCATCTTTATTATTTTCAAGAGTATCTAGCTCTTTATCAAAGATAGCAATCTCATGGATTTGCTGGTCAACTATCTTAAGCTGTTCAGAAATCATTTCATGCTGTTGGTTAAGGTTATTCAAAACTTCTATTCTTTCTTGTTCCATGTCAAGTCACAATAAAATAGATTTAAAAATCTTACTAATGCACTTTCATTATCTTCCTAAATAGAATAGAGAACAAAATAAAGAACACTATATATGCCCAAATTCCAGACATGAATCCTAATATCTTAGCTGGATGGTCTTTGAAGTAGTCTCCAAACCATCTAATCAATAAAATAAATGGAATCGTCGTATATATAACTGGCCTCATTGTAATGGGCATTGTTTTCATAGCAAGTTCCATGGATTTCTTTGACAATTCCATAGTTTTCTGAGGATTTTCTCTGTAAAGTTTCATCTCTTCATTCACTAACTTTTGTTCTTCTTTAAGCTGTTTCAATAAATCCTGATTAGTCACTTTCTTATGCAAAATAGTTGTAATAAAATTAAGAACGGCTGTAATAATCAAAAGTCCGATAGTAACATTCCAATCAAGCAAAGCTCCAAGAAAAGGATCAAGTGCTGAATGAACACTTTCTCCGATTATCGGGATTTTATCCCACAAAGTAGCTACTGCTAATCCAAGTAGCATGACTAAAAAGACTATACCCATTCCCTTCATTTTAATATCTAAATAGAATAAAGAATGTTTTTAAATTACACTATTGACCCATCATCTTTCTAAATGAAGGATGCATATCTAATGCATGTTGTTGCGCGATGTTTTGATACAATTGGTACAATATCATAACCGCAAGCAATATAGATGTTCCAGATGTCAAAGTTCCAAGTAAGTCTGCAAAACCCGCTAAAGCACCAATGGCCAATCCACCCATAACTGTTAATGGAAGAATGTACCTGCTCAAAATACTTTCAATAATACGAGGGTCTTTTCTAAACCCAGCCATCTGCAATCCAGAAGATGCAATGTTCTTTGCCTGTCCCGCAGGGTCCATACCCGTAGTTTTAACCCAAAATATAGAGAATATCATAGAGAATGCGACATAAAATATCAAATGGAATATTGCTTGGAATATCTGCGAAGTCAACAAACTTCCAGTAATAACTGCCTGAAGCAAGTTAGGAGCTCCAATCCAAAATGCTAATCCTGAAACTGGCTGTCCATTCTGGAATCCTCCTAAAAATGTTGGGTGTCCCAACCAGCTTTCAAACAGGCTTCCAAACAATTGCATATTTGCCGCCAATGCCGCAACTAAAATAACAGGTAATGTAGAAGCATAAAAGAATTGCAAAGGCCATTTAACTCCGTATCCTCGCAATCTATCATAACTTAATGGTATCTCTACTTTAAGACTTTGAGCCCATACGACTCCCATAAACACAAGAGCAGTAACTAAAATTACTGCAAATGCAAGCAAAGCACTTGTAGGGTCTCCATTGATAATTGATTGTAATATAACTAATACTCTTCCAGAACAAGGTGTTTCTCCAAAGTTCAATAAACAATTAGAACCATCAGCTCCAATAAATTGGAATAGTCCTATAAATAATTGTAAAGCGACGCCAGCAACAATAAACAACGAGACTCCAGAGCCGAATCCCCATTTAGCTACAACTTCGTCCATAAACATGATAGCTAATCCTCCAAGTATCAACTGGAATATTACTATTGATTCAAATCCAGGATTTGCTTCAAGACCTTTCATCAATACAAAAATACAGGCTTCAAAGAGTATGAAAAACAAAGTCCCTAATTTCTGAATTCCTTGGAATAATCTCTTACCCTCTTCAGTCTTAGTATTCAAACTCAATATTCCAGAACCTACAAGCAACTGTAAAATAATAGAAGAAGTCACAATAGGACCAATTCCTAAACTTATTATAGCTCCGAAATCAGTTCCTAAAATCGTAGATAAAAAGTCAAATCTCTCTAGAGCATTTCTGCTTAAGCCATATAGCTTAATATTATACATAACAAAGAAGAATCCTATAACAATAAGTGTCCATTTCAATTTCTGATTGAATCCTAATTTCTTTTCAGCAGGTTTCTTTACTTCAGGCAAAAGCTGAATTAACTCTTTAAGCACCATACTTGATATTATAAAATCAAAGCTTTTTAAACATTAATAGTTTATCATTATGATGAAAGAGGACAAATCTAATTACAATGGTGCAGTCGTTCTAGGTCTAAATGATGCATTAGTAGAAATAAGCGGAGCCCTAGTGGGTTTAAGTTTTGCATTTGCAGAAGCAAAGCTAATAGCAACAGTCGGTCTCATAACCGGTTTTGCAGCAGCACTTTCAATGGCAGCTTCGGAATATCTTTCAGCAGAAGAAGAAGGGCGTAAAAAACCAATCAAAGCAGCGTCATACACAGGAATTGCGTATCTTTTAGCAGTATTCCTCCTCGTAACACCTTATTTTCTCATAACAAATGTTTACACTGCAACAGGAATAATGTTCACAATAGTCATAATAATAATTGCTTCATACACAAAGTATGATTCCAGAATTCACAAAGAAAGTTTCAAAAAGAAATTCACAAAGATGTTAGCAATAACATTAAGTGTTTCAGTAATAAGCTTCTTATTCGGGATGTTAGTTAAGAAATTAACTATCTAAAACCCAAGCCCAAATTAGATTATGAACTTTAACACTACAAAAAAGAAATGTCAATAAATATGTAGTGTTAAAATAATTTGTGCGATATAATTTACAAAGCAAAAGATTTAAATAGAAATAAGATTAATCTTATTTATGCAAATAGATACAACTAAAATGAGTTCAAGGGGGCAAATAGTTATACCTCTAGATATGAGAAAAGATATCAAAGAAGGAGATAAATTAATAGTAATAAAGAAAGATAATGAAATTATATTAAAAAAAGAAATAAATGACCTTGCTTTATTATCAGAGGATTCATTTGCGGAAACATGGCTTAATGAAAAAGAGAATGACGCATGGAAAGATTTGTAAGTGGAGATGTAATTGTCATAGATTTTCCATTTTCTGATTTAAAAGATTCAAAAAGGAGACCCTCTTTAATAATTAAAGTTCCGAAAGGCGAAGATATCATTATTTGTCAAATAACTGCAGAATCCCAAGAAAGTTCTGTAGAAATTCCATTAAATAGTGAAGATTTTGAGAGTGGAAACCTAAAAAGAAAAAGTTTTGTAAGAATTGACAAAATAACTACTCTAAATAGAAGTAGAATAAAGTATAGAATTGGCTCATTAAAGCAGAAAAAAGTCAATGAAGTCCTTGATAAGGTTTGTTTGTATATTAGAAATTGACTGGTAATTAATATTTAAAAAGTCTAAATCTCTATACTATTATGACATTTTCCTCAATATTTAGTCAAACTGTAAAAGATTTGAAAACCAATTTCAAACCTATTTTCTGGGCAGTTTTTGGTTTCATTGTGATTCCTAAACTGGTAATTAGTCTAATTAATTTGATATTTTTTGGTTCCGCAATATATGATTTATCAGTAGAACCATTTTCATGGTCTCGTTTTAGTTTGATGTTGCTCTTTGGAGTAATTTCAGCTTTCTTATTCTTATTTACATTAAGCGGAATAACTAAAGCTTCCGTAAAGAAAAACAAGTTTAGTTTAGCAGATATTAAACATCACGGTAAGAAAAACTGGTTAATCTATTTAGGATTTATTTTAGTTATGGCTATATTTCTATTAGGACTATTTTTGTTACTTATCATTCCAGGAATTATATTTATGATCTATTGGATATTTGGAAGTTATGTCTTCTTAGATGAAGACAAAGGAATACTTTATTCACTCAAAAAAAGCAGGCAACTTGTTAAGGGGAATTGGTGGAAAATGTTTGGCTATTTGATACTTATTATGATTATCTTATTTATATTTGCTATTTTAATTGGAATAATTCTTGCTCTTCCAATATTATTTTCTGGAAACTCTATTGTGTATATAGCATTTGATGGGATTTCAAACTTGATAGTTTCTCTTGCATTTTATGGATTCCTTACTCTATTCTTCAAGAATATATATCTGGAATGGAAAGGTAAATCTAAAACTGATAAAAAGAAGAAAAAATAAATAACTATTTTCCTTTTAAAACAATATCTCCGCCATGCTTCTTCACCGACTTCATTGCACCTTCTGATGCGGCAGCGGCTTTTATGTGGAGCTTCAGTGCAGTGTTTAATGAGCCCACTACTTTGTAATCTGAAAAGTCTTCTCCTTCTTTTGGAGCTTGAGTCAATCTTGAAAGATTTAGAGTTTTAAGTTTATTTTTACCATTATTCATCTTTGTCTGACGTTTTCCGAAATATTCTGGCAACGTATTTTTCAGAATCATTGATTTTCTCTGGTCGCCTCTCTTACCAGTTCCAGCCATTCCTACTCCTCCTCGGTGTCC